>JBAVTI010000380.1:0-2546 GCA_049696055.1 Paracoccaceae bacterium
CAGAAAATCGGCCGTCCTTAAACTTTTACGGGGCAACTGGCCTGATTGACATGCCTTCGGGCGAGGCGCAGCCAGACGCACTTTTGTCGACGACTACGGCACATTTCGGGCCGATAAGCCGCACGACCTTGTCCTTCCAAATCACCCCCCGGATGTCAGCCAGCTTTCGTTTCTTGGGGATTCGCAAATTTGACGACGTGGTGCCGTCAATATTTGACGTTTACTATGATCGCAGTTTTGATCTTCGCTATCAGGTGCTGCAGGAAAGCCGCTATCTCCCAGCGGTCACCATCGGATTTCAGGATTTTGTCGGAACTGGCATTTTGTCAGGTGAATACATCGCGGCAACCAAGAACCTTAGCCCGTCGCTGAAAGTTACGGGTGGTTTAGGCTGGGGGCGTCTTGGATCCTACGGCGAAATTGGATCGCCGCTCGGGCCGCGCGAACCTATCGTAATCGGCAATGGCGGCAATTTCAATTTTGGCCAGTGGTTCAAAGGACCAGCCGCTCCGTTCGGCGGTGTAGAGTGGCAGGTAAATGATAAGCTGAGCTTCAAAGCCGAATACTCGTCAGATGCCTATGTCGAGGAGGCGGGCAACCGTAAGACCTTTGAGCGTAACAGCCCGTTCAACTTTGGCCTTGAATACCAAGCTTTCGATTCGCTTCGCTTAGGCGCATACTACATGTACGGTAGTGAACTTGGCGTCGTTGCTCACTTCACGATGAATCCAAAACAACGGCCTATGGGTGGCATCGTCGATTCAGCGCCGGATCCTGTTAAGCCGCGCCCGAGCCGTGCCTCAGATCCGGATGCTTGGTCGCCGGAATGGGTATCCCAGCCCGGTGCAGGGCCGTTGTTGATTGAAAACATCAACAAGCGGCTTGAAAAAGAAGGCATAGTTGTCGAGGCCTTGGGTTTCACTGGCGCGACTGCCCAAATCCGTATCCGTAACACTCGCTATGATGCCGAAGCGCAAGCCATCGGTCGCGTTGCCCGCGCCATGACGCATTCTATGCCCGCATCGGTCGAGATTTTTGAAATTGTGCCGGTCGTCAATGGCATGCCTGCCTCGAAGGTCACGTTGCACCGTTCTGATATTGAGGCGCTGGAATTTGCACCCGATGCTGCGGCCAAAATGCGCGCGCGAACGCTGATCTCTGCTCCAGGGCGTCCGATCGAGGGGTTGACCTACGATCCGGCGTTGTACCCAAAACTAACCTGGTCACTTGGGCCCTATAACCGTATCCGGTTGTTCGACCAGACTGCGCCTTTCAAGATGGATGTCGGTCTGCGGTTCACAGGGCGCTACGAAATCAGTCCGGGCTTGGTTTTGACCGGGGCGGTGACAAAGAAATTGGCGGGCAATCTTGATGATCCGCCGCCCGCCATTCTGACTGGGCTACAACCTGTGCGTTCGGACATTGATATTTACGATGCCAAAGCTGACCCGGCACTGGAATCGCTTACCTTGACGAAATATGCCTACCTTGGGCATGACGTCTTCGGCCGCCTATCTGTTGGCTATCTAGAGCGGATGTTTGGCGGTATCTCTGCAGAAGTGCTTTGGAAGCCGATTGATCGCCCTTGGGCGCTTGGTGTTGAAGTGAACTACGTCGCGCAGCGCGACAATGATGGGCAACTAGGTTTCAGCGACTATGATTACAGTGTCGCAAGCGGCCATTTGTCTGCGTACTACAGTTTTGGTCCCGGCTATCATGCACAACTTGACGTCGGCCGTTATCTTGCCGGTGATGTCGGTGCAACCTTGGCATTGGATCGCGAGTTTACAAATGGCTGGAAAGTTGGCGCATTTGTGACCAAAACCAACGTATCTTCCGAAGACTTCGGGAGTGGTTCGTTTGACAAGGGCATTCGGCTAGAGATCCCATTTGCTTGGGGCACCGGCGCTCCGACGCGTAAAAAGGCAAATACGATTCTGCGGCCGTTCGGGCGAGATGGCGGTGCTCGGCTTGAAGTCGAGGGTCGTCTCTATGAAAGCCTGCGCGATTATCAATCCTCCGGCCTAGATGCTCAGTGGGGGAGGTTCTGGAAATGATTCACCGGATCGGCCGACCCGCCGTCTTGCTTGCAGCGGTCGCCTTCGGGATATCTGGCTGTGGTTCTGACAAAGACGCCACAGCTGGTGCCCGGTTGGTCAAATCGACGGCACTGCAGATCATCAAGGACATCAGAAAAGGTGATGCAGAAACTGCGCGCCCGATTACTCGCGCCGATCTTGCTGCCTTTAATAGCCCAATGATCCAGGCAGAGATCCCGGCATTGGGTTTGACAAGCTATATGGTGCCGTTCGGGCAAAATGGCGACGTGGAAACCTGGTCTTCGGCCGATGATCGGACGGTTTCTTTCCGAGAGGGCATTATGGTTGCGACGCGGGGCTTTGGCCCCGACATCATGCAAGCGACAGCACCCTCGATTGCAAAAGTGTCCAGCGGGTCTGGCACCTATGATCGGGTCTACCAGTATCTTGATGGCGGCGATCAGGTGCAGAACTTTGCCTATCGCTGCACTTTGGCGAATGCCGGAA
>JBAVTI010000381.1:0-2053 GCA_049696055.1 Paracoccaceae bacterium
GCCAGATCCTGCGCCGCGTTCAGATCCTTCACCATATTGTCGATCCGCCCGGTGCGCCGGTAATCGCGTGCCACAAACCGCGGCATGTATTCCTGCAAAATCGCGCTTTCCGCCCGCCCGCCGCGCAACGCCTGCGGGATCATCGCTGCATCCACCCCCGCATCCAGCGCCAGTTGCGTCGCCTCCGCCACCGCCAGAAAGTTCAGCCCGCACAGCACTTGGTTAATCAGTTTGGTGGTCTGCCACGCGCCCACCGGCCCCATATGGGTGTAGTTGCTGGCCAGATGCTGCAACACGCCATACGCATCTGCCACATCGTCCGCCGTCCCGCCCGCCATCAGCGTCAATTCCCCGGTCCGGGCTTTCGGCGCACCGCCCGACAGCGGGCTGTCCACCCAGCGCAACCCCCGCGCCAAAGCCTCTGCCGCCATCACGCGCGTCGACTCCGGATCAATCGACGACATGTCGATGATCAACGTCCCCGGCCTTGCACCTTCTGCCACACCCGCTGGCCCGAACACCGCCAACCGCACGATCCGCGCCGCGTTCAGGCTGATAATCACCACGTCCGCCTGTCCCGCCGCCTCAGCAGCCGAGCCGCAGGCAATGCCGCCCAAAGCCACCAGATCCGCCACCCGTGCCGCATCCAGATCATACACCGCCAGCCGGTTTGCGGTCGCCAACAGCCGCGCCCCGATCGCCCCGCCCATCGCCCCCGCACCGATCAGCGCCACCCGGTTTGTCATGCCCGTATCCCCTTTAGCTGCGCCAGAATATCCGCAATCACCGCCTCGAACGGCTGATCAATATCCACTGTCACGGCGAACTCATCCGCCCCCGGCGGCTCCAGCGTGGCAAACTGGCTGTCCAGCAGGGCAGGCGGCATGAAATGCCCCTGCCGTGCCCGCATCCGCGCCTCGATCACCGGCCGCGCGCCTGCCAGATGCACAAACAACACGGGTCCCCCGGCCTCGTCCACAATCAAATCCCGGTACACCCGCCTTAGCGCCGAACAGCCGATGATCATCGGCGCGCCCGCCGCCAAAGCCTGCCCCACCAGCCGCAGCCAAGGCCAGCGATCCGTGTCGCTCAGCGCCTCGCCCCGGCGCATCTTGGCGATATTCGCCGCCGGATGCAGATCATCGCCGTCACGGTAAACCGCGCCCAAAGCCGGGGCCAAGGCCGCCCCCACCGATGATTTTCCGCACCCCGCCACGCCCATCAACACGATGCGCAACGGCTTACAGCGAGGCTGTGATACCGCCGTCAACATACAAGATATGCCCATTCACAAAGGATGACGCCGCCGAGGCCAGAAATACACAAGCCCCCACCAATTCCTCAACCCGCCCCCAACGCCCGGCAGGCGTGCGCTTTTCCAGCCACGCCGTAAACGCCGGGTCCGCCACCAGCGCCGCGTTCAAGGGCGTATCAAAATACCCCGGCGCAATCGCATTGCACTGCAAGCCATACTTTGCCCAATCCGTCGCCATCCCCTTGGTCAGGTTGCCCACCGCCCCCTTGGTCGCGGTATAGGGTGCGATGCCGGGCCGCGCCAAAGCGGTCTGCACACTTGCAATATTGATAATCTTGCCCGCCCCGCGCGCAATCATGTGGCGCGCGCAGGCTTGGCCCACGTTGAACACACTCGAGATGTTGGTTTTCAACAACCGCTCAAACGCGTCTTCGGGAAAATCCTCCAACGGCCCGCGATGCTGCATGCCCGCATTGTTCACCAAAATATCAATCGGCCCGACACTGGCTTCAAACCCATCCACCGCCGCGCGTACCGCCGCGTGGTCTGTCGCATCAAACGCCAGGCTCAACGCCCCCGGCAACCCTGCCACCGCCGCCGCCAGTTTGCCCGCATCGCGTCCGTTCAGCACCACCTGCGCGCCCGCCTCCACCAACCCATGCGCCAAAGCCAGCCCGATACCCTGCGACGACCCGGTGATCAGCGCCCGCTTACCCGTCAGATCAAACAACCCCGATACCATCGCCAATTCCCTCTCGACAAGCCGCCGTTGCCTCGTTTATGTTATCGATAACATAT
>JBAVTI010000382.1:0-4903 GCA_049696055.1 Paracoccaceae bacterium
CGATTTCGCCGCCCAAGCCATCGCCCTGCGCGCGCCCGATGCCAGCGCTCCCTATACGGTGACGCTGTTGCTGGCGCTGGCAACTGCCATCACCCTGGCGGCGATGTTGCGCGCACTGGTGGCGCGCGGTGGGGCGTTCCCGCTGGTGTTTGGCCTGATGGCCGTGCTGGTCGCCCCCTTGGCCGCCGTGGCGCAAGAGCTGTTCTGGCAACCGGCCCAAGTCATTGGCACCTATCCTTGGGCACTGCATGTCATGGCCTTGGCGGCACTTATGGTCATGCTCGCCGTCAAATTCGCCAGCGCCGATGGCGAGGATCGCCGCCGCGCTGCTTATGCCACACTGTCTGCGCTGTCGCTGATTGCGCTGGCGCTGTTCCTGATTGCCACCAAATCGGCGCTGACCCTTGCGCTTGCCGCACTTGTGGTGACCGCCGCCGGGTTGGACCGCAAATTTCGCCTGCCCGAAATGGGCTGGTTCATCCAGCTTGGCGTCGCGGTTCTGGGCTGGCGGCTGACGGTTGATCCCGGCTTTGACTGGGCGCTGACGGCAAGCCTGCCCCAAGCCATCCTTGCCTTCAGCGGCGTTATCATTGCCATGGTGGCCGCTTGGTATTTGCTGCGGCCCCTGGATCGGCCGTTGCCCACAGGCGTGCTGGAATCTGCCGCCTTTGGCTTTTCTGCGTTGTTTGCCAATGTGTTGATCACCCGCTGGCTGCGCGCCGATATTACCGATCTGAACGCTGTGGATTGGACGCAAACCCATTGGGGTATCGTGATGAACGCGATGCCGTGGCTGGTGCTGATGCTGGTGCAGCTTTACCGGGTGCAGCTTGGTGGCCTGCTGCGCCCGTTGCGGTTCGGCATTGCGGTGGTTGCTGGTGCCTTTGCCGCCGGGGGTGTTTTGCTGGCCGCCGTGGGGCAAAATCCGCTGGCCGCGTGGGGGCGAGAGGATATCCAAGGTCTGGTCTACGGCCCTTGGCTGCTGGATACCCTGCTGCTGGCCTATGCGTTGCCCGGCCTGATGCTGCTGGCGGCCGCGCTGAAAATGCCATGGCTGGACCGCCGTTTACGCATCGGCTTTGCCGCCTGTGGCACCGCGCTTGTGGTGCTGTATGGGGTGCTGGAAATCCGGCGTTTCTGGCAGGGCGACTGGCTTGGCATCCCCGGCATCACCCAGCCCGAGCTTTACAGCTATACGGTCGCACTGATGCTGACCGGTGCGGCGCTGCTTTACCAAGCCATCGCCCGCCGTTCGGCCCTGCTGCGCCGTGCTGCCATGGCGGTGATCGGGCTGACCGTGGCCAAGGTGTTTTTCATCGACGCCGCTGGCCTGACCGGCCTTACCCGCGTGTTCAGCTTCCTTGGCCTTGGCTTGTCACTGGCGGGGCTTGCGTGGTTGAACCGCTGGGCGGCAAGTACGTCAGAAACGGGCACATCAGAAAAGTGACGGCACCGCGCCGGGGCAGGCCCGCGCATCCGCCACTCCCATCGACAGCGCCCGGCCAATACGGTGCGCCACAGAAGACCAGCTTGCCGCCACTTCGGGCGGTAACACCCGCCGCCCGGTGGCATCAAACAGCGCCAGCCAGATCGGGAAATGCTCTTGCCGCACATCGCCCGCAGCACGGTGCGCCATCATCGGGCTGCCGTCATAAACACCATCGCGCAGGATTGCATTGCGCCAGAACCGGCCAATTTTGGCCTCATGCGCCGGCCAATCGCGCACATGCGCCGCAAATACCGGCCCCAAAACCGGGTCCACACGCACCGCTGCATAAAACGCCGCCACCATGGTGTCGATCTGATCGGGCGTAATCGGGAACAAGGCGGGATGTGCAGACATATCGGCTCCTTTGCCCCCTACCTGCGCCAACCCCGCGCCCCCGACAATCCGACGCATTGACGCGGGGCCGACGCATTGACGCAGGGCCTTACGGAAACGCGACCCCCGCCACAGGCGGCAGCATATCGCCCGACACCAACCGCGTCAGCACCCCCCGCGCTGGCCACACCCCAGCCAACGGCGCCAATACCCGATCCCGCACCACCGGCAACACCCGGCTGTCTGATTGATACATCGGGGTAAACACAAAACTCATCGCCTGATAGGCCCGCACATGCCAGCGGCGGCTGGCGGCATAGCGGGGCAGGGCGTCATCCATCGGCCCGCGCAATGCCTGCACCAAGGCAAAGGCATCCAGCAGCGCCATATTCGCCCCCTGCCCAAGCTGCGGGCTGGCGCGGTGCGCGGCATCGCCAATCATCGCCAACCCCGGCGCAAACGGGCGGCGCAAGGTGCCATGGGTATAGCGGGCAGGCGTCATCTGATCATGCCGGGTGACCCCAGCCAAAAACGGCGCAAGTTCCGGCCACAACGCCACCGCCTCGGCCTTCCAGACGGCCAGCGGCGTCGCTTGCCAATCGGCCATCCGTGCCACCGGCAATGACCAGAATACCGCCGCATGGGCGCGCGCATCGCCGGGCATCCGCCCCACCGGCAACACCCCCGCCATCCGGCTTGCCCCATGATAGCGCTGGCGCAACTGATCCGTCGCAAGGGTGGTTTCTGGCCACGGCACCGTGCCCCAAACCGCACCATAGGGCAGCGCCCGCGCCACCAGCGGCGACAACCGTGACCCCGTCCCGCTGGCATCCACCACCAGATCATAGGGGCCATGGGTGGTGCCATTTTCCAACTGGATCAATCGCTTATCGCCCACCAGCGGTGCCGCCACGATACAAGCATCCGTCACCACCGCCACATTTTCCCGTGCCACCGCCTGCCACAACACCTCAAACAATGCCGCCCGGTGCATCGCCAACCCCGGTGCTGCTATGCGGTAGGATACGTCCAGCACCACCCGGCTGCCGTCCGCCCCATGCCCAAGCATCCGCGACACCGGCGCGCCATAAATCCGCGCTGCCGCACCTGCGCCGATCTGGTCCAGCACTGCCAACCCAACCGGCTGGATCACCAACCCCGAGCCCAGCGGGCGCGCCACCGCAAACCGCTCGAACACCACCACCCGGTGCCCCGCCTGCGCCAGCAGCGCCGCCGCCGCCAAACCGCCGATCCCTGCGCCCGCAATCGCAATATCCAACACCTACACCCGTCCCATTTTCTGCCATCCGCAGATAAGCACTGCCCTTTGGCTTTGCGCAAGGCCCACGCCGTGACACACTGGACCCGCGCGCGCACCCCGCGTATAAGGCCGCCATGGCGTATATATCTGCACCCATCCATCGAATTATCGGCCCGGCGGCCTGACATTGGTCAGACGCCGGGACGCCCGCCTATTGCTGTGGCGCTCGAGTAAATCGCGCCGCATTCTCAGAACCAAACCCTAAAGGATCCGCATCCGATGTGCGCCGATACGCCTGACACAACCGCCGACTATAAAGACAGTGTTTTCCTGCCGGAAACCGATTTTCCGATGCGCGCGGGCCTGCCCCAGCGTGAACCCGAATGGCTGGCCCGCTGGGCGAAAATCGGCGTCTATGACCGCCTGCGCGAAAAATCCGCGGGCCGCACGCCGTTCACCCTGCACGACGGCCCTCCCTACGCCAACGGTCATTTGCACATCGGCCATGCGCTGAACAAGGTGCTCAAAGACATGGTGGTGCGCAGCCAGCAGATGATGGGCCGCGACGCGCGCTATGTGCCCGGCTGGGATTGCCACGGCCTGCCGATCGAGTGGAAGATCGAGGAACAATACCGCGCCCGTGGCGAAGACAAAGACGCCGTCGATAAAGTGACCTTCCGTCAGGAATGCCGCAAATTCGCCGCCGGCTGGATCGACATCCAGCGCGAGGAATTCAAACGCCTCGGCGTCACCGGCAACTGGGCCGACCCCTACAAAACCATGGACTACCACGCCGAAGCCGTCATCGCCGCCGAGTTCATGCAGTTCCTGATGAACGGCTCGGTCTACCAAGGCTCGAAGCCGGTGATGTGGTCGCCTGTGGAAAAGACCGCACTGGCCGAGGCCGAGGTGGAATATCACGATTTGACCAGCCATACGGTCTGGGTGCGGTTTCCGATCATTGCAGGGGATGCTCTGTTCACCAAAACCAAAACCGACGTGGTGATCTGGACAACCACGCCTTGGACCCTGCCGCAAAACCGCGCAATCTCATACGGCCCAACCATCGCCTACGGCCTCTACGAAGTTACAGGCCGCCCTGTTGACGCACAATTGACACTCGGTGACCGTTACGTTCTTGCCGATGTGCTGGCCGAACGCACGCTGGCGGCGGCCAAACTCGACATGACTATGGTGCGTCGCCTGTGCGACATACCGGCCGCCGATCTGGCCACCATGATCTGCGCTCACCCCTTCCGCGAGATCGAAGGCGGCGCGGGCGAATGGGACTATGACGTCCCCCTGCTCCCCGGCGATCACGTCACCGACGACGCAGGCACCGGCTTTGTTCACACCGCCCCCAGCCACGGCGATGACGACTACCAAATGGGTCTGAAATTCAAACTGCCGATGACCTATAACGTCGAACCCGACGGCTCTTTCCGCGCCGACCTGCCGTTGTTCGGTGGCCAACAGATCATCACGCCCGAAGGCAAAGAAGGCCCCGCCAACGTCTCGGTGATCAAACAACTTGCCTATTCTGGCGCGCTGCTGGCCAAAGGCAAAGTCAAACACTCCTACCCGCACAGCTGGCGCTCCAAGGCCCCGCTAATCTACCGCAACACGCCACAGTGGTTCGTCGCCATCGACAAATCGCTTGATGACGGCATGGGCCAGTATGGCGATACCATCCGCCAACGCGCCCTGACCTCGATCGACAAACTGGTGCAATGGACGCCGCAGACCGGCCGCAACCGTTTGTACTCGATGATCGAAAATCGCCCGGACTGGGTGCTGTCACGCCAACGCGCCTGGGGCGT
>JBAVTI010000383.1:0-11884 GCA_049696055.1 Paracoccaceae bacterium
TGGCAGCCAATCTGGCCGCCGGAACCGCCGTGACCGACCGGGTTTTGGGCTGGCAGGGTGACCCGTCATCCAATGGCGATGCGCTGGCGCTGCGGTTGGCGGGCGGGTTGCATGCCTTGGTTTTGCAGCAAAAAGACGCCGCTTTGCAGGCGTTCTATGCCAATCCTGATGCGATGTCCGATGCCAAGGCGGCGGTGGTGTTATGCCATACTTTGGGCAGGCATCCGGCCCATCTGTTGGCATGGCTGGATCGCGCGCCGCAAACCAACGAGGTGCGCCGATCGGCCGTTCTGATCGCCGTGGCGCATTGGCTGACGGCACGGTTTGGGGTGCCATTGGTGCTGTCGGAATTGGGGGCAAGTGCGGGGCTGAACCTGATCTGGGATCGCTACGCGCTAAATCTGGACGGGCAGATTTACGGACCAGGCGACCCCGCGCTTAGTCTGGCGCCGGAATGGCGCGGCCCGCTGCCGCCGGTAGCCTTGCCCAAAATCGCCGCGCGCGCCGGGGTGGATTTGAACCCGCTTCATCCCGTAACGGATCGCCTTTCGCTGATGTCCTATACTTGGGCCGATCAGCAAGACCGGCTGGATCGCCTTGCCTTGGCGCTGACTGCGGCTGCGACAAACCCACCCGCTGTCGCGCGCGCCGATGCCATCGACTGGCTGGAAACCCGGCTTGCCCTGCCGCACCCCGGCAGCCTGCACTTGGTATATCATACCGTTGCTTGGCAATATTTCCCCGCCGCATCGCAGGCGCGGGGGCGTGAATTGCTGGCGCAGGCAGGGGCAAAAGGCACCTCAAATTCTCGTCTCGCCCATCTGTCGATGGAGGCTGACGCGGTTCCGGGGTCTGCCGCACTGACCCTGACGCTATGGCCGGGGGGCCAGATCATCACCCTGGGGCGCGCCGATTTCCATGGCCGTTCTATTGACTGGCAGGCCCCACCCGCCTGACGCCAGCCTTGCGTGCCGCCCCTGCCTGTGATCCCCTGCGTGCAAGCCAACGGAGCCAACGATGCGAAAATTACTCTCCCGCGCCTTGCGCCTGCTGGCGGTTCTGATCGTGGTCATCGCCGCCGTCGCGGTCTGGAAACGCGACGAGGTGGCGCGGCTTTGGGCGGTGCTGCATCTGTTTGACGACAACCGCATCGTCCACAACTTTAGCCATATGGACGAGGCGTTTCTGACACGGCCCGTGGCGCGTGGCGATGGTGCCGTGATGCCCTTGCCGATCGGCAATGCCGCCACCCTGCCAGACAGCGTGGGGCCATGGATCGTCAACCGGGTGATCACCGGGCTTGTGGTGTTGAAAGACGGCAAGATCGTGCATGAGGGCTACTATCACGGCACCGATGCCACCGACCGTCGGATTTCGTGGTCGGTCGCCAAAAGCCTGCTGTCGGCCCTGTTCGGCATTGTGATGGCCGAGGGCGCGATTGACAGCCTCGATGACCCGGTCACCAAATACGCGCCGCTTCTGGTGGGATCCGCCTATGAGGGCACCACAATCCGGCAGGTTCTGAACATGGCCTCCGGGGTGACGTTTGACGAAGATTACATGGCGTTCAACAGCGATATCAACAAGATGGGCCGGGTGCTTGCGCTTGGCGGCTCGATGGATGATTTCGCCGCGGGGTTAAAGCTGCGCGATCGCGAACCGGGGCAGGCGTGGCACTACGTCTCGATCGACACCCATGTGATCGGCATGGTGATCCGGGGTGCCACGGGCCGCGATGTGGCCGAGTTGATGTCAGAAAAGCTGATCATTCCGTTGGGTCTGGAAACCGAGCCGCTGTATGTGACCGATGGCTTGGGCGAGGCCTTCGTTTTGGGCGGGTTGAACATGACAACGCGCGATTACGCCCGGTTTGGCCAATTATTCTTGCAAAACGGCATAGCGAACGGTCAGCAAATCGTGCCCGCGAATTGGGTTGCCGCCTCAACCGCACGGTCGGCCCCCACCGGCAGCGACGGCATGGGCTATGGCTTTCAATGGTGGATACCACCGGGTGCCGGCGTGGGCGAATTCATGGCGCAGGGCATTTATGGCCAGTTCATCTATATAAACCGCCCGGCAGGCGTGGTGATCGCCGTGAATGCAGCGGATCGTCGCTTTACCGAAGAGGGCGTCGAGGGTCGTAACATTGCGATCTACCGCGCCATCGCCAACAGTCTTTGAAAGGAACGTCCCGTGGATAAAGAGCCATCCCTCAATGTCTTGGGCGGCACCTTGGACCCCTGTTCGACCAAGCCGCTGACCGGGTATTATCGCAACGGCTGCTGCGATACCGGGCCGTCCGACCAGGGGCTGCATACGGTTTGCGCGGTCATGACGGCTGAATTTCTGGCGTTTTCGAAATACCTTGGCAACGATTTGTCAACGCCCCGGCCTGAATACGGCTTTATGGGGCTGAAAGCGGGCGACAATTGGTGCCTTTGTGCAGGCCGCTTCATGCAGGCCCATGACGAAGGGGCAGCACCAAAGGTGCGGCTGAATGCGACGCACAAACGCACGCTCGATGTGGTGCCACTGGCGATTCTGCGGCTTTATGCCGAAGATTGAACCACCCCTGCGGCCACCGTTGCGGGCGCTTGGCGCAGACCAATATCATCGCGCATCAGATCCTCGATGAACAGGCTAAGCAGCTGTGGCCGCCCCGTCACCCCCGCCTTGCGGTAAATCGCGTTGGTTTGCGCCTTTACCGTACCCTCCGAGGTTACCCGCAACACCGCAATTTCCGCCGTGGACATGCCCTTGATCGCAAACAACGCCACATCGGCCTCGGCAGGGGTCAGGCCCCATTCGGAAAAGCGTTCATTCAGCAAATCCATGAACACCCCCGACGCACGCCGCAGGCTTTCGCGCGCGAAATTGCGTTCCCGCAGGGCGCGGGTCAGGGTAATCGCCCCCAGCATGATACCCAATACAAGGCCAAGGGCGGCCCCGATCTCCAGATATTCGCGCGATTGCCAACTGATTGGCGTCACGCGAAAGCCAACCAGCGACGACAGAATGTCAAAGATGAAAAAGAACGCGCAAAACAGCTGAATTGCCAAAACAACCGCCACCGCCACCGGAACGCGCGCCGAAAACCGGGCAAACCACTTCACTCTTTAATCTCCGTCGGTCCCTCGTCGCCCGAATCCGTGGTGGGGGTAATGGTGGGAATTTCCGGAAGTACGACATTGGCAATTTTGGCATCGGCACCCCGGTTCTCGGCAGTCGCAACCGCGATGCGGCTGTTTTCGCGCAGGTAATCGCGCAAAATCTCACCCGTTTTGGGGTTTACCACGATCTCTCGCACACCGTTTTCCGATGTCGCAATCAATTGCAGCCTGCCCAGCAAAGTATACTGCACGGTGATCGACTGATACCCTTGCGCCTTTAGCTGCGCCACCAGACTGTCTTCCAGCGCATCGGCGTGAACCGGGGCCAAGCCGACCATCAGCAGCAAAACGGCGGATGCAATCAGGCGGGTAAACATCGCAACTCTCCTTTTCAACCAAACGGATAGCGTCATCAGATCCGCCGCACAGTTGATTCTCTATCATCAGATTAGCGTATCTCTGCCCGCGTTTGGGCAGAGATAGCTGCATCGTTCGGGGTGTCTGATCAATCTGATCGGTGTCTTGGTCCGATCCCTGGGGGTGGCCCGCACACTCAGGGTGCGGGCCGATCAATCAGACCGACCGAAGGATCAGTTGTTGCAGGCCGCCGTTTTGAACAGCTTGGCAAAACCCTTGCACTGGCCGCCTTCGCCCGTGCTGCCTTGCCGCGCCACGGTGACGCCGCCCGCCGAAACCGGGGCTCCCTCACCGAGGGCGGTCGTTGGATAAGCCTCTGGCACGTCGCCGTCCATCACCACAATCGGGTCACCGACGCTTCCGTCGCCGTCGCCGATCATCGCTCCGTCATCAATCGCAATCGGGTCACCTTCGTGCCCGAAATCCAACATCCCGCCATCGTCAATCACCACCGGGTCACCTGCACCAAGGTCAATGTCGGGCGGATCGCCAAGTTCGACATCAATCGGCGCGCCGTCGCCGATGCCATCGCCGGTGTCGATAACCTCACCACCACAGGATTCGCAAAAGTCTGGGTCGCCACCGGCCCAAGCCTCCGGCACTCCGCCCTCGGCTTGCACAAGCATGGGCCCCGAAGCAAAGGGGTTGGTCAGACCAATATGATGAATGGGGTTGGTCAGCCCCTGCCCTGCGGTCAAAGCGAAGACTGCAGCACCTGCCAACATGGCCCGCACACATTGCGAAGTGTGTCTTTGCATGAATGAACTCCTCGTTCGTTTTAGTGTTACCGTTACTAACGTCAGACGTCACGACAAGGTGGCGCTGTGACCCCAGGAAAGCGCGTAGTTCGGCAACCTGTCTATTTGTCGAACGTTTATGTAGCCTCTACAAACCCCGGAAATATGGCCCTAAACTAAGGTTTATGCGGCATCTGACCCCTATGTCGCGCCGCATTCTGCGCCTTGTGGCACCTGCGCATCGGCGATAAACCCGTATAAACAAGGAAAAACTGTTTCACGATAGGGAAAACAACATGCAAAGCATAACCAAACTCGGCAGCACCGAAGGTTTGACCCCCGATACCAACGATCTGGGCGGCTGGGTGGTGGTGGCTGGAAAACCCTCGATGAAGACATGGGTGCTGCACACCAACGCCGATGGCACCATGGTTTCTGGTGTCTGGGAGGCAACACCGGGCACCTATCACGCCACTTACACCGCCTATGAATTTGTCCACATGCTTGCAGGGCGAATCGTCATCACCCCCGATGGCGGCACCCCTGTCACCGTGCAAGCAGGCGACGCTTTTGTGGTCGAGGCAAATTTCAAAGGCACCTGGAAGATCGAAGAAGCGGTGCGCAAACACTTTGATTTCAAGGTCTGACCCTTGCCGGAAACGCAAAAGGCCCCGCTCCATGGCGGGGCCTTTTGCATTTCAAACGGCGCCCTTCAGATCTTCATGTCAAAGCCAAGGTGCTTGGCGACGGTGAAAATATCCTTATCGCCCCGCCCACACATATTCATCACGATGATATGTTCGGGCGGCAATTTTGGCGCGATCTTCATGACATGCGCCAAGGCATGGCTTGGCTCCAGCGCCGGAATAATGCCTTCCAGCTTGCACGACAGCTGAAACGCCTCCAGCGCCTCGACGTCGGTAATGCTGACATATTGCGCCCGCCCGGTGTCATGCAGCCACGAATGTTCCGGGCCGATACCGGGGTAATCAAGGCCCGCCGAAATCGAAAAGCCCTCCAAGATCTGCCCATCGGCATCCTGCAACAGGTAGGTGCGGTTGCCGTGCAACACGCCGGGGCGACCGCCGGTCAGGCTGGCACAATGCTGCATCCGGTCATCAACGCCCTTGCCGCCCGCCTCGACCCCGATGATATTCACCGATTTGTCGTCAAGAAACGGGAAGAACAGCCCCATGGCGTTCGACCCCCCCCCAATCGCCGCAATCAGCGTGTCAGGTAGCCGCCCCTCGCCCTCTTGCTCGGCCAACTGCCAGCGCACTTCCTTGCCGATAATGCTTTGGAAATCCCGCACCATCGCCGGATAGGGATGCGGCCCCGCCACTGTTCCGATGCAATAGAACGTGTCGCGCACATTGGTCACCCAATCGCGCAACGCGTCGTTCATCGCGTCCTTCAACGTGCCACGACCGCTCGTTACCGGAATAACCTCGGCCCCCAAAAGCCGCATCCGAAATACGTTCGGGGCCTGACGCTCGACATCATGCGCGCCCATGTAAACCACGCATTGCAGCCCGAACTTGGCACAGACCGTTGCCGTCGCCACCCCATGCTGGCCAGCACCGGTTTCCGCGATGATCCGGGTTTTTCCCATCCGCCGCGCCAGAATGATCTGCCCCAACACATTGTTGATCTTATGCGCGCCGGTGTGGTTCAACTCGTCGCGCTTCAGGTAAATCTTGGCGCCGCCAAGGTGCTTGGTCAGCCGGTCGGCATAATACAAAGGCGAGGGGCGGCCAACGTAGTGCTTCCAAAGATATTCCATTTCCGCCCAGAACAACGGGTCGGTCTTGGCAAATTCATAACGCGCTTCCAGATCAAGGATCAGCGGCATCAGGGTTTCCGACACAAACCGCCCACCGAACATGCCAAAACGGCCCTGCTCGTCCGGCCCGGTCATGTAGCTGTTGATCAGATCATCGGCCATCTTCGTCTTCCCCCAAATCACGTTACGTCCCATCTAGCGCAGCCCTATGGCAAAGAAAACCACCCGCCGCACCAAAGGTGAAACCCATCCCCGACTTGCCGCTTTTTCTTTGCAAAAATACTCCCGCCGGAGGCCCGGCACCGGCAGAGCCAGCCCTGCTTGGGGTCTTCAGCCAAAGCCGTCAGAGTTGGGCAGCCTTCACAAACGCCGCGATCCGCGCATGGTCCTTCACCCCCGGCGCAGATTCCACGCCCGACGAGACATCAACCTGCCGCGCATTGGTCAGCCGCACCGCCTCGGCCACGTTTTCGGGCGTCAATCCCCCCGCCAGCATCCACGGCTTTAACCACCGCCGCTGCGCCACCAGCCGCCAATCAAACGACAGCCCATTGCCACCCGGCAAAACCGCGTCCTTCGGCGGCTTGGCGTCGATCAGGATCTGATCCGCCACCATCGAGTATTCAAACACCGCCGCCAGATCCCCCTCATCGGCAACCCCGACGGCCTTCATCACCGGCAATCCGTACCGCGCGCGCACTTCGGCTACCCGCTCTGGCGTCTCATGGCCATGCAGCTGCAACATATCCAAAGGCATCGCTTCGGTGATCGCGTCCAACAGCACATCATCGGCATTGACCACCAGCGCCACTTTGGCCAGCCCAACAGGGGCACACAGTGCCAACACACGCGCCTGATCAATCGTCAAATGCCGTGGTGATTTGGGAAAAAACACAAAACCCGCATAGGCCGCTCCCGCCGCCGCCACATCAGCCACATCGGCCACGGTCCGCAGACCGCAGATTTTCACCCGTATATCGGACATTCAGCTTGCCTTGCGCGGCGTGTCCAGCAACGCCAACACGTCATCTTGCGTCTGGCCCTTGGCGTCACGCATGCTGGCAATTTCACGTTCCAGCCGGGCCACATCGCGGCCCTTGGTCGATGCCACCACACGATGTTTGTGCTCGCGCATCCATTCCCAGACAAAGCCGATCAGCAAGCCGACCACCATGCCGCCAAACATCACCAGAAAAAGCGGCAGCTCCACCGACCATGACACACCAAAAAAGGTGCCAATATCCGACGGCAGCGCCTGCACGGTAACGGGCGTGCGGTTGGCCATCGCCACCACCAACAACACAAAGCCGATTGTCGCAAGGATCACAAAGCGCAGCGTGCGGATCATCGGTCTATACCCTGTCCTTCGCTGCGCCGCAGATCACTTGCCGTTCAGGCGGTCGCGCAGCAGTTTGCCGGTCTTAAAGAACGGCACCTTTTTGTCTTCAACCTCGACCGCCTCGCCGGTCCGCGGGTTGCGCCCTACCCTCGCATCACGCGCCTTGACAGAGAATGCGCCGAAACCGCGCAGCTCGACGCGGTCGCCTTTGGCAAGCGCCTCGATGATCTCTTCAAACACCGTATTCACGATGCGCTCGACGTGGCGTTGCGTCAGATGCGGATTTTCATCCGCGATTTTCTGGATCAGTTCCGAACGGATCATCCGAAGTCCCCCCTGTGGCACGCTTGGCAGCCTGCACCACTATTTGTTGTTTTCAGGACTATAGGCAAAAAACTTTAGCTTACAAAAGAAAAAACCACGCAATGTCGGCTAGTTGCCGCTTACATTACCGGAAATGCCACAGGCCCCGCCTTTCGGAGGGGCCTGCGTTCCACCCTAAGGGGTAGGATCAGTTCTTGTCGGCCTTCAGGGCCGCGCCAAGGATATCGCCCAAGCTGGCGCCCGAATCGGACGAACCATATTGTTCGACGGCCTCTTTCTCTTCAGCGATCTCTTTCGCCTTGATCGAAAGACCCAAACGGCGGGTCTTGCTGTCAACGTTGGTCACGCGCGCAGCGACCTTGTCACCCACCTGGAAACGCTCGGGGCGCTGGTCGGCACGGTCGCGGCTCAGGTCGGAACGACGGATGAACGCTTTCATGCCGTTGTAGTCGACCTCGATCCCGCCTTCTTCGATAGCGGTCACGTTGCAGGTGATGATCGACCCCCGCTTTACGCCATCAACGGCATCGCTGAAGGTGTCATCGCCAAGGGCTTTGACCGAAAGCGAGATCCGCTCTTTCTCGACATCAACTTCGGTGACCGAAGCCTGAACAGTGTCGCCCTTGCGGTAGTTCTGGATCGCGTCTTCGCCGCGCTGGTCCCAGGACAGATCGGAAAGGTGAACCATGCCGTCGATATCGTTGTCGAGACCAACGAACAGACCGAATTCGGTGATGTTCTTGACTTCGCCTTCGATGGTCGAGCCAACCGGGTGGGTTTCGGCAAACACTTCCCACGGGTTGCGCTGGGTCTGCTTGAGACCAAGCGAAACGCGGCGCTTGGCGCTGTCGATTTCCAGCACCATGACGTCAACTTCCTGGCTGGTCGAGACGATCTTGCCGGGATGGACGTTCTTCTTGGTCCAGGACATTTCTGACACGTGAACCAGACCCTCAACACCGGCTTCCAGCTCAACAAATGCGCCGTAGTCGGTGATGTTGGTGACGCGACCCTTGTGGATCGAGCCCAGCGGATAGGCCGCTTCAACCGCATCCCAAGGATCCGATTGCAACTGCTTCATGCCCAGCGAAATGCGGTGAGTGTCTTTGTTGATCTTGATGACCTGAACTTTGACAGTCTCGCCAATCGCCAGAATTTCCGACGGGTGGTTGACGCGACGCCAAGCCATGTCGGTGACGTGCAACAGGCCGTCAACGCCGCCCAGATCAACGAACGCACCGTATTCGGTGATGTTCTTGACCACGCCGTCGATCGACTGACCCTCGGTCAGGTTGCCGATAACTTCGGCACGCTGTTCGGCACGCGATTCTTCAAGGATAGCGCGACGCGAAACCACGATGTTGCCACGGCGACGGTCCATTTTCAAAATCTGGAACGGCTGCTTCATGCCCATCAACGGGCCGGCATCACGTACCGGGCGCACGTCAACCTGGCTGCCCGGAAGGAACGCAACCGCGCCGCCCAGATCAACCGTAAAGCCGCCCTTAACCCGGCCAAAGATCGCGCCATCAACGCGCGTCTCGTCGGCATAGGCCTTTTCCAGACGGTCCCAAGCTTCTTCGCGCTTGGCTTTGTCGCGGCTAATCTGTGCTTCGCCACGCGAGTTTTCAACGCGGTCAAGGAACACCTCGACTTCGTCGCCAACCTTGATATCGGCAACGCCGCCAAGATCTGCAAATTCTTTCAGATCAACGCGGCCTTCCATCTTATAGCCGACGTCGATAATGGCCTGACCCGCTTCGATTGCGATGACCCGACCTTTGACAACCGAACCCTCTTCGGGGGTGTCAATTTCAAAGCTTTCCTTCAACAGGGCTTCGAATTCTTCCATAGAAGCTTTAGCGCACATGTAGTCTTTTTCCTTTTCATACGTTTTCACTGGCCATGCGGTTGGCTCCGCCGGTCTTGTCTGCTGTCGTCAACGCGATGCGCGTCGGCCATTTTTCGAAAACAACAAGGGTCGCAGCTTACGCCCGACCCTGCTCTTTTCGTGTTTTATGGCCCAAAACGCCTTATTGACTGCGCGCCGTATAGCCAACTGCAACCAGACAGGCAAGCGAACAATGCCGGGTCGGCTACTGCCGCGCCATCGCCGCCTCGATATGGCCAATCGCCGCCGCCACCACCTGCGCCACATCCATATCCGAGGTGTCCAGCAC
This sequence comes from Paracoccaceae bacterium, assembly GCA_049696055.1. Classification (GTDB taxonomy): domain Bacteria; phylum Pseudomonadota; class Alphaproteobacteria; order Rhodobacterales; family Rhodobacteraceae; genus JBAVTI01. Next base: position 9,891 of record JBAVTI010000383.1, read on the forward strand.
CACCGCATCCGCCGCCGCAATCAGAGGCGCCACCTTGCGCTCACTGTCGCGTTTGTCGCGTTCCTGCTGCTGGGCCAAAACGTCGGCTTCTTTCAGATCGGGATCTTTCACCGTCAGTTCCAACCAGCGCCGGTGGGCGCGCACCGCGTCCGACGCAGTGATGAACAGCTTCACTTCCGCAGTAGGGCAAATCACCGTGCCAATATCACGGCCATCCAACACAGCCCCGCCTTCGGCACGGGCAAACTTTTGCTGAAAACTGATCAGCGCCGCGCGCACCTTGGGCATCGCGGCAATCTTGGAGGCCAATTGCCCGACCTTGGCGGTGCGCAAGCCGTCGCGCTGCAAATCATGCGCCGTCAGCGCCTTTGCGGCGGCTTCTGCCTCCATCCCGTCCAGCACCTTTCGGGCGGTCGCGCGGTACAAAAGCCCGGTATCCAGAAAGGCAAAGCCGAAATGTTCGGCCACGGCCTTGGCAATCGTGCCTTTACCCGCAGCAGCCGGGCCATCTATCGCAACGGTAAAAATCATCGGTTCATCCTTGTTTCAGCCGCGCTTTTCCCTGAACCTGACCCTTAAGTCAAACACAGGGAAAAATATGGGCACCGGATCACCCCCAAAGCAATGGGCAGCATTGATGGCCGAAATGATGGTCAGCGATTTTTCCACCTCACTGGCGTTCTGGACCGGCCCCTTGGGTTTTGACATAGCCTTCACCCGCCCAGCCCAAAAACTCGCTTGCCTGCAGCGCGCTGATGGTGCGCAAGTGATGATCTATCAGCGTGACGGCGATTGGGAAACCGGCCCCCTTGCCACGCCCTTTGGCCGTGGCGCCGTCATTCAGGTCTACGTCGAAAACGTCGATGAAATGGCCACCGCCTTTCGGGCAATCAACCACCCGTTCTATGTGGAACCGCGTGAGAAATGGCGAGACTGGGGCGACCGCCTGGGTGGCCAGCGCGAGTTTCTGGTGCAAGACCCCGATGGCTACCTGATCATGATCGCCCAGCGGATCGGTGAACGCCCGCTGCCTGACCCGGCCTAATTGCGCCGCATCCATACCCAGCCGGTCCTCAGCAGCAGCACCAGCAGCACGACAAACGCCAAACTCGACGCCGCACTTTTCCACAGGGTCCATCCGCTGGCGCTTACCGCCATCGCATCGCTTAGCGCATCCGGCCCGGCGCGCAGCATCACCGCAACGCCGTGGTTTTCCAGATAGTCAAACCCTGCCGCCAGCACCGCAATCGAGCCCGCGCCCCAGACCATCCAGCCCCGCGTCAGCCTGCGATAGGCCAAAACCAACACAGCTGCCATCAGCGCAGGATAGGCGGTGTCCAGCCATAGCTGCGTGTTCAGATAAAAGTCAGCGCCCTCGGCCCCCAACGCCGCGACCAGTGCGCGCGCCTCTTGCGGCCCATAGCCCATCGGCCGCAGATCAAACGGCACCAGCCCGCCCGCCAAGCGCTGCAAATGCGGCAACGACCACAGCACCATCACCAGATACAAGGCCATCGTCCCGGCAAACAGCGCCCAGAAGAACCTTGCACCGCGGCTCATGCCGGATCGTCCGCCAAAATTGCCCCAAGGCCGGTCATAAGGTCGGAGAAACTAGGGAAAGACGTGGCCACCGGCGAGGCGTCGTCAATCGAAACCGCCTTTTTCGCCGCCATTCCCATCACAAGAAACGACATCGCGATCCGGTGATCCAGATGCACCGCACAGCGCGCCCCCCCCGGCACGCCACCCGCCCCCATGCCATGCACGATCAGCGTGTCCTCGTCTTCCTCAACCCGCACCCCACATGCTTCCAGTCCGCGCGCCATCGCATCAATCCGGTCGCTTTCCTTGACGCGCAGCTCCTTGACGCCGCGCATCACCGTCACCCCTTCGGCAAATGCCGCAACCACCGACAGGATCGGGTATTCGTCAATCATCGACGGCGCCCGCTCCGGCGGCACCTCAATGCCACGCATCGGCCCAAACCGCACCCG
>JBAVTI010000384.1:0-6557 GCA_049696055.1 Paracoccaceae bacterium
GGCGACGCAGGTGGTGGTGGGGTCGGTGCTGGGGGCGCGGTTTGCGGGGTTGCCGCCGGGGGCGCTGTGGGTGGCGGCGCGGTTGGCGGTGGCGAATGTGGGGGCGGCGCTGGTGTTGGCGTTTGGCTTTGCGTTGGTGGTGGGGCCGCTGATGGGGCAACCGGTGGCGGCGGCGTTTCTGGCCTTTGCGCCGGGGGGGCTGGCGGAGATGAGTCTGATTGCGCTGAGCCTGCAGATGAGTGTGGTTTATGTGACCGTGCATCATGTGGCGCGGATCGTGCTGTCGGTGACGATCGCGCGGGCGATGGCTGCGCGTGTGCTGGCGGGGCGTGAGGGCTGATCAGCGGCGGGGGGCGAGGGCCTCGTGCATGGTGATCAGCGGTTGGCGGGCAGATATTCTAGCGTAATGCCGGGCAGGTTTGGGTCTGTGATGGCGGGATCGGCCTTGAGATGGTGGCCGAGGTAGGCGGTGATCATGTGTTGGGTGATATTGTTCATCCGCAACGTATCCCAAACCGGATCGGCGTAATGCTCGAAGGGAATGAAATCGAGGGTATCAACCGCGGCCCAGCTTTCAGCGGGGGCAGGGATGGGGGCGGCGGCGTTATGGCCCGCGTTGATGAAGGTCAGCAGGTGTCGGTCTGTGGCGGTAGCGGCAAGATAGGTTTTGCGGATGCCCGATTGATAGTCTGACACGGTATCAAGGCTGCCTGCGATGAACAAAACCGGTGTGCGCAGGGTGGCAAGGCTGGCGGCATCCCAAAACCCATGCTGCCCACCCCAAAGGCCAATCGGGATCAGGGCCTTGACCCGCGGATCTATCAGCGACCGGTGCAGGGCCGAGCCGGATTTGTGGCGGGCAAGCAGGTCTTGCGGGGGGGCGCTTTGATGGGCCAGCGCGGTATCGGTAAGGCCTGCGCCGCCAAACACCAAGCTGCCGTAAGCACCCATGGAATAACCGATGATGGCGATGTTTTCGGCGTCGACGATGGCGGCATGGGTTTGGCTAAGGCTGCTGATGACAAAGGCGAGGTCTAGGGGGCGGTTTACCAGAGTGGAGGCAATAGCGGCTTTGTCGCAATAGGTGCTGTCGGTGTGGTCGATGGCAGCGACGACATAGCCCTTGGAGGCAAGGTTTTCACCGAGGTGGCCAAGGAGGTAGCGGTTGCCGGGATAGCCATGCGACACGACAACCAAGGGCGAGCGGGTGGCGGCGGCGGTGGCATCGCGCCTGGCGCGTCCGTGCAAGGTGATGGGGGTTAGACCATCGCGCAGGACGGTTTGGTAGGTGGTGCCAGAGGGTGTGCCGCGCGTGGCGGGATACCAAAGCTCGACCGTCAGGGGGCGGTTATAGCGGGGCAGGACGGTCGCGGTGGTGTGGCTGACGTCGATCTGGTTGGCGTTGGTCAGCATCAGGGTTTGCACGCCAACCGGGTAGGGGCCAAAAGCCGCCAAGGCAGGGGCATCGGGGCGAAGGGCGTCAATGCGGTTGGGTGATGTGGGGGGCATGAGTGTGGTCAGCGGCTTTTGGCTTTGGCGGCGGTTTGCGCGTCGATCAGCATGATTTTCTGCCAGACCTTGCGCGACAGGTTGCTGCCGAGGTTTTCGATGTCATGGGCGGCTTGGGCGACGCCTTCGTCGTTAACCGATTGCGCATAAAGGGCCGCAAGTTTGCCAGTGATGGCGATCAGTTCCGAGCAGTAATCCAGATAGCGCGCCAGTTCGGCGGCAGTCAGGGGGCGATGTGGCGAGGCATCGGTTTTGCGGTAGCTGGCGTGCAGGGCGGCGGGGTCTTTGGTCAGCTGGTGCATGTCGATGACGTGGATCACCGCGCGCAGGCTGCGCAACTGTCCGTTGACGCGCTGGCGTTTGATCCGGGCTTCGAGCCGGATCAGGGCGGTGAGGCCAAGGGCGGCAAGGACGGTGGTATTGATTGCGGCCTCGAAGCCCTGAACCGAACCTGTCGCCTCGTGTGAGAGGCTGCCGAACGACAGGAAGGTGCCGATGTAAAGGAAGGTCAGCCCGCCCCCAAGGATCACGGCGGCGATCAGGAGGCGGAGCCAGTAGAGCGGGGCCTCGAGCGCCTTGGCGGCGCGGGTGGTATCGCGGGTCAGTGACACAATCTCGGTGGCGACTTTGTGCAGGCCCGCGCCCGGAAAGCGGGCGGCCACCCGCGCCTCAAGCGATGTGGCGGTGGCAAGGATCTTGGCGGGGTCTAGGCTGCGGTAGGGCATGGGATCGGTTTAAAGCGATTTGCGGAAAGGAGGAAACGAAAATCGGTGTTTGCGCGATAATCGGATTGGCCGCATGATTTGGCAGGTATCATGATTTGGCAGGTAGTCTGGGGGGAGGGGACCGATGACCGCGATACATCAGCTTTCGATTGGGCAGCTTTTGGTGACACCGCTGGCGAATTGCCCGGAGCAAGAGATTATCCATGGCGACGTGATGCGCTACAGCTATCGCAACTTGCGCCAGCGGATCGGGCGGATGGGGGCGGCGTTGACCGCGCTGGGGGTGGGCCAAGGGTCTGTCGTGGCGATGATGGATTATGACAGTCATCGGTATTTCGAAGCGTTCTTTGGCGTGCCGATGTTGGGGGCGGTGTTGCACACGGTGAATGTGCGGCTGTCGCCCGAGCAGGTGCTTTATACCATCAACCATGCCCGTGATGACGTCATTCTGGTGCATCGCGATTTCGTGCCGATGCTGGCGGGGATTGCGGCGCGCATAACCCGGCCCGTGCAGTTTTTATTGCTGCAAGATGAGCCGGGAGAGGTGCCTGCGGGATTGGCGTTTGCGGGCGAGTATGAGGCATTGTTGGCGGCGGCAGATGCGGGGCATCGGTTCCCGGAGTTTGACGAAAACACGCAAGCGACGTTGTTTTATACCACGGGCACCACGGGCGATCCCAAAGGCGTCAGCTTTAGCCATCGTCAGTTGGTGTTGCATACGCTGGCCGGGATTGCCGCGCTGTCGCCGATACCGGGGATGGGAGGTTTTCACCGGGGCGATGTGTATATGCCGATCACGCCGCTGTTTCATGTGCATGGCTGGGGGATACCCTATGCGGCGACCTTGCTGGGGGTGAAGCAGATTTATCCGGGGCGGTATGAACCGGCGAAACTGCTGGGGTTGATCGAAAAGCATGGGGTCACATTCTCGCACTGTGTGCCGACGATTTTGAACATGCTGTTGAACGCGCCGGAAAGTGCGGCGGTGGATCTGTCGCGCTGGAAGGTGATTATCGGCGGGTCGGCGCTGCCTGCGGGGTTGGCGCAGGCGGCAATGGCGCGCGGTATTGATGTGCATTCGGGCTATGGGATGTCGGAGACCTGCCCGCTATTGACCCTGTCGGATATGGTCGCCTCGCAGGCTGAGGGCGACACGGTGGCAGGGCGGATTGCAACGGGCAAGGCCGTGCCTTTGGTGGAGTTGGCGCTGGTGGGCGAGGATGGTCAGCCCTTGCCGTGGGATGGGGTATCGAGTGGCGAGATTATTGCCCGCGCGCCGTGGTTGACCGAAGGGTATTTGCACAATCCGGCGGGGACGCAGGCCTTGTGGCAGAAAGGCTGGCTGCATACCGGCGATATCGGCGCGATCGACAGTGAGGGCACGCTGCGGATCGGTGATCGGTTGAAGGACGTGATCAAATCGGGCGGCGAGTGGGTATCGTCGCTTGATCTGGAAAGTCTGGCAAGCCGGGTGCCGGGGGTGGCGGAAGTGGCGGTGATCGGCCTGCCCGATGCGCGTTGGGGCGAGCGGCCTTGTGTGGTGATGGCGCTGGCGGCGGGGGCGGATGGGGCTGCGGTGGCAGCGGGCATTCATGCGGCGATTGCGGCGGCGATTGCGGCGGGGCGGTTGCCGAAATGGGCCGCACCCGAGCGGATCGAGGTGGTGGCAGCCCTGCCAAAAACCAGCGTCGGCAAGTTGGACAAAAAGCGGATGCGGGTGGAATTTGCGCCAAGCTAAACGGCGGGAACAATGGGATTTACCCACCGCGTGTCGGTGGATAGGCTGGCGGTGATGCGCGGTGCCGCTGGGTGCTGGGCCAACGATAAATCGGGAGAGCGGGCATGTTTCGGGCATTGGTGGTGGAAAAGGACGCAAGTGGGGCGACATCGGCGTCGGTTCAGCAATTGGATGAGGCGCGGCTGCCAGCGGGCGAGGTGACGGTGGCGGTAGAGTATTCGACCGTGAACTATAAGGACGGGCTGTGCCTTGGGTCGGGGGGCGGCTTGGTGCGGGCCTGGCCACATGTGCCGGGGATTGATTTTGCCGGGGTGGTGCAGGCGTCGGACGATGCGCGCTATACGCCCGGCGACCGGGTGGTGCTGACCGGCTGGCGGGTGGGCGAGGCCTATTGGGGCGGCTATGCGACACGGGCGCGGGTTAAGGCGGATTGGTTGGTGCCGCTGCCTGCGGGCCTGACGACGCGGGCTGCGATGGCGGTGGGGACGGCGGGGTTCACCGCGATGTTGGCGGTAATGGCGCTGGAGGATCACGGGCTTGCGCCAGACAAGGGCGAGGTGTTGGTGACCGGAGCGGCAGGTGGCGTGGGGTCGGTGGCGACGGCGATTTTGGCACATCTGGGCTATCAGGTGGCAGCGGTGACGGGGCGGCCCGAGACCGAAAGTTATCTGCGCGGATTGGGTGCGGCGCGGATTATCCCACGGTCGGAACTTGCCGAGACGGTGAAGCGGCCATTGGAAGCCGAGGTTTGGGCGGGCTGTGTCGATGCGGTGGGCGGTGCGATGTTGGCGCGGGTTTTGGGGCAGATGAAGTACGGTGCCTCGGTGGCGGCGGTGGGCCTTGCGGGAGGCTCGGGCCTGCCTGCGACGGTGATCCCGTTCCTGTTGCGCGGGGTTAACCTGCTGGGGATCGACAGCGTGATGCGGCCCTATGGCGATAGGGTGCGGGCGTGGGCGCGGATCGCGCGCGATTTGCCGATGGAAAAGCTGGAGGCGATGGTGCATCCGGCGGGGCTTGCGGATTTGCCGGGGCTTGGTGAGGCGATCCTGAAGGGCGACGTGCAGGGGCGTGTGGTGGTGGATGTAAACGCATGAGCGGCCAACGGGTATTGATCACGGCGGGCGGTGCGGGCATCGGGCGGGCAATGGCCGAGGCGTTTGCGGCGGCGGGGGCGCGGGGTTGGGTGGTGGACAGCGATGCGGGTGCGCTGGCGGATTGCCCCGAAAGCTGGCGGCGCGATGTGTTGGACGTGACCGATGAGGCTGGGGTAGCGGCGCTGTTCGCGCGGCTGACGGCGGAGTGGGGCGGCCTGGATGTGCTGTGCGCCAATGCCGGGATTGCGGGGCCGACGGCGCTGCTGGAGGATCAGCCGCTGGAGGGGTTTCGTGCCTGTGTGGCGGTTAATCTGGAGGGGGCGTTTTTGTTTGCGCGCGGTGCGGCGCGGCTGATGAAGGCGCAGCGGGCGGGGGTGATTTTATATACCTCGTCCACCGCCGGGATTTACGGCTTTCCCAACCGCGCCCCCTATGCGGCGGCGAAATGGGCGATCAACGGGCTGATGAAGACCACGGCGATGGAGTTGGGGCCGTTTGGCATCAGGGCCAACACCATTTGTCCCGGCACAGTGGAAGGCGCGCGGATGGAGCGGGTGATGGCGCGCGAGGCGGCGCTAAAAGGCACCACGCGTGATGTGATCGCGGCGGGCTATGCGGCGGGGACGTCGATGAAAACCTTTGTCGAGGCGCGGGACGTGGCGGATATGGCGGTGTTTCTGGCCTCGGACGGGGCGCGGTTTGTCTCGGGGCAGATTATCGCGGTGGATGGCCATACCGAGAACCCGGACCCTAAGGTTTAGGGCCGGGTAGCGGGCCGAGGAGGGGTTCAAGCAGCGCGCGGCAGGCGGTTTTGGCGCGGGCGGGCGACATCTGATCGGGGTCGATGCTGTGTTCCAGCCACAGGCCATCGACAAGCGCGATCAGGGTGGTGGCGAGTTCGGGCGCGTCGATATTCAGGCCGCGCTGGGTTGCCAGATCGTGGATCGCGCGGGCGACGGTGGCGCGGTACAGCGCATAATTCTTGCGGTGTTCGGTTTGCAGGGCGGGGTTGGTGGCGATCTGACCCCAGAGCGCCAGCCAGACGTTGAGATTGCCGTAGTCGGCAAAGACCTGATCAATCAGGGTGGCAAGGTCTGGCGAGTGGGCCAGATTTTCCAGCATCGGCTGATAGGCGCGGGCATAAACGGCGGCGAGAAGCCCGTCTTTCGAGCCGAAATGATGGGTGATCAGGCCGCGCGAGGTGTTCGCCTGACGGCAGATGTTATCGACGGTAAAGGCGGTGATGCCGCCACGGGCGAGGCAGGCAAGGCCCGCATCAACCAGCATGGTGGCGCGAATTTCGGCGGGGTAGCGGCGAAAGCGGGGGGGCTGGCTCATAGCATGTCGCGGGGGATTTTTTCGTGCCAGTTGCGGTGGAAGACCTGCGTGCCGTTTTCGCTGAGGGTGAGTTCGCTGTCGAGGAAGAAGTGGGTGGCGTCACAGGTGAGGCGGCCTTTGGAATGGTGGCCGATTGTCGCGTCGGGGCGGTGC
>JBAVTI010000385.1:0-12698 GCA_049696055.1 Paracoccaceae bacterium
GTGCGCGTGCTGTGAAAGGATAAACCATGACATTCAAACCCGCCGTATGGCCCCGCAAATTGCGTTCGCAGGAATGGTTTGGCGGCACCTCGAAGGACGCGATTTACCACCGCAGCTGGATGAAAAACCAAGGCCTGCCTGCCGATTTGTTTGATGGCCGCCCGGTGATCGGCATCTGCAATACCTGGTCGCAACTGACGCCCTGCAACGCGCACTTGCGTGATTTGGCGGAACGGGTGGCGCATGGCATCTATGAGGCGGGCGGCTTGCCGATGGAATTTCCGGTGATGAGCCCTTCGGAATCGGCGTTTCGGCCTACCGCAATGATGTTTCGCAATCTGTGCGCGATGGATGTGGAGGAATGCCTGCGTGGGCAGTGCATTGACGGCGTGGTGCTGCTTGCGGGGTGCGACAAGACCACCCCTGCCCTGCTGATGGGCGCGGCCTCGGTCGATATTCCGGCGATTTTGGTATCGGGGGGGCCGATGCTGAATGGCTACTTCCGGGGTGAACGGGTCGGGTCTGGCACCCATCTGTGGAAGTTCTCCGAAGCGGTGAAGGCGGGCGAAATGACGGCCGAGGAATTTGTCGAGGCCGAGGCCTCGATGAGCCGGTCGGCGGGGGCATGCAACACGATGGGCACCGCCAGCACCATGGCAAGCATGGCCGAGGCGCTGGGGATGACGCTGTCTGGCAATGCGGCGATTCCGGCGGTGGACAGTCGCCGGCGGGTGATGGCGCATGTTACGGGGCGGCGGATCGTGCAGATGGTGAAGGACGATCTGAAGCCATCCGATATCATGACCAAGCAGGCGTTTGAAAACGCCATCCGCACCAATGGCGCGATTGGTGGATCGACCAATGCGGTAATCCATTTGCTGGCGGTGGCGGGACGTGTCGGGGTGGATCTGACGCTGGATGATTGGGATCGTTGCGGGCGCGATGTGCCGACGATCGTGAACCTGATGCCGTCGGGCAAGTATCTGATGGAAGAGTTCTTTTATGCAGGCGGCCTGCCGGTGGTGATCAAGCGGTTGGGCGAAGGCGGGTTGTTGCACAAGGACGCGTTGACGGTTTCAGGCGGGTCGATCTGGGACGAGGTGAAGGGCGTCACCAACTGGAACGACGACGTGATTTTGCCGGTGGAAAAGGCGTTGGCGCAATCGGGCGGGATTGCGGTACTGCGCGGCAATCTGGCACCGAATGGGGCGGTGCTGAAGCCATCGGCGGCGACGCCGGAATTGATGGTACATCGCGGCCGCGCCGTGGTGTTTGAGGATATCGACGACTACAAGGCGCGGATCGAGGATGAAGATCTGGATATCGACGAGACCTGCGTGATGGTGCTGAAAAACTGTGGGCCGCGCGGCTATCCGGGCATGGCCGAGGTGGGCAATATGGGCCTGCCGCCCAAGGTCTTGCGCAAGGGCATCACCGATATGGTGCGGATTTCGGATGCGCGGATGTCGGGGACGGCGTTTGGCACGGTGGTGCTGCACACCTCGCCCGAAGCAGCGCGGGGCGGGCCTCTGGCGGTGGTGCAAACCGGCGATATGATCGAGTTGGACGTGCCGGGGCGGCGGATACATCTGGATATCCCGGAGGCGGAATTGGCGGCGCGGTTGGCGGCCTGGGTGCCGAATACGGCGGTGCCGGGCGGCGGCTATGCGCAGCTATACCATGAGCGGGTGATGGGGCCGGAAACCGGGGCGGATTTCGATTTCCTTGTCGGCTGCCGGGGAAATGCTGTGGCGCGGGAAAGCCATTGAAATGGTGATTGATGTCACCGTTGTCGGGGTTGGCAAAATTGCGCGGGATCAGCATTTACCGGCGATTGCGGGCAATGCCGATTTCCGGCTGGTGGCGGCGGTGTCGCGGCATGGCCGGGTGGAGGGTGTGCCGAATTTCACCGATTTCGACGACTATCTGGCGCGCGGGCCGAAAGGGGCGATTGCGCTTTGCACCCCGCCCGATGTGCGGCTGCAGTATTGTCTGGCGGCGATTGCGGCGGGGCGGGATTTGCTGATCGAAAAGCCGCCAGCGGCGACGCTGGGCGAGATTGAGACCATCATCGCGGCGGCACAGTCGGCGGGGGTGGTGCTGTTTGCGACCTGGCATTCGCGTTTTGCCCCCGGTGTGGCGCCTGCGCGTGATTGGCTGACGGGGCGGCGGATTGACGGCGTGACGATCACCTGGCGCGAGGATGTGCGGCGCTGGCATCCGGGGCAGGACTGGATCTGGCAGCCGGGCGGTTTTGGGGTGTTTGACCCCGGCATCAATGCACTGTCGATCCTGACCGAGATTTTGCCGGGACCGATGCATGTGGATAGCGCCGATCTGGAGGTGCCCGCCAATGCGGCTACCCCGATTGCGGCGCGGCTGGCAATGACGGCGCGCGGTTTGGTGCCGGTGACGGCGGATTTCGATTGGCGGCAAGAAGGGCCGCAAACCTGGGAGATCGAGGTGCAAACCGAAGGCCGGGTGTTGAAGCTGGCACGGGGCGGTGCGGTTTTGACCATTGATGGCGGTGGTGTCGAGGTTGGGCCAGAGGCCGAATACCCCGAGATTTATCGCCGCTTTGCGCGGTTGATCGCCAGCCGTGGCAGCGACGCCGATATAGCGCCGCTGCGGCTGGTGGCGGATGCGTGCCTGAAGGGGCGGCAGATCGCGGTACCGGCTTTTCACGATTAACGCTGGCGTTTTGGCACGCGCGGATTATTCGCTTTCCGACAGCGCGACCTCCATCCCGCCAAGAATCGGGCGCAGCAGGTAATCGGCCATGGTTTGCTCGCCCGTGCTGATCATCACCTGTGCGGGCATGCCGAGCAGCATCTCGACACTTGGCAGGGCGTCAAATTCGCCTTGGTTGATGCGCACGTCAGCCATGAAATAGGGCTGCCCGGTGCGTTCATCGACAAAGCTGTCGGCGGATACATGCGTGACATGCCCCTTCACAATCGGGGTGGTGCGGAAGTTGTAGGCGGTTAGCCGAACCCGCGCCTCGCCGCCTTCGGAAACCTGATTGATGTCGGACGGGCTGATCCTGACCTCGATCACAAAGTCGCCGCCATTTGGCACGATTTCCAGCAGTTTGGCACCGCCCTCAATCACTTCGCCGATGGTATTGATGCGCAAATCCATGACGCGGCCCGCGCGCGGGGCAACGATCGTCAGGCGATCAAGCACATCCTGGGCGGCATCAATGCGTTGGCGAAGATCGGCGATGGTGGCACCGATGGCTTGGCGATCATTGGTGATTTCGATCAGGCGATCACGGCGGACCTGCAGTTTGCGCTCTTCGATCTCGGCGATCTGTTGCAGCACGGTTTGGCGCTGGGTTTCGGCAACGGCGATATCGCCCATCAGCGCGTTTTCGTCACGCTGCATGGCCAGAAACTGCGGTTTGGTGGTCAGGCCCTTGTCGTAAAGCTGCGACAGGCTTGCCAGATCTTCTTGCAGCAGGGACAGTTGCTGGGCCATGGCCGTGGCGCGGTGGCTGATGCCCATGCCCTGTTCGGTAAGTTGCGAAATGCGGTCTTGCAGGATTTGCACCTGACCGATTTCAAGCTGGCGGCCGGATCTGAACACATCAAGCTGGTTTTGCAGCACCGCCGCGAAGGCCGGATTTTGCGCGATCAGGGCGGAAAGCTCGGTTGGAACGGCGATGCCTTCGGCCCCGATAAATTCGGCCTGAAGCCGTGCTTCGGTAGCCAGTGCGCCCGCCAGTTGGTTTTGCAAGATACCTAGCGAGGCAAGGGCGCGGGTGTCATCAAGCCGGGCAATCACGTCGCCTTCTTGCACCACAGCACCTTCGGTGACCGCGATGTTCCGCACGATGCCGCCTTCGAGATGCTGCACCACCAGATTGTTGCCCTGCACCCGAAACAGGCCAGACGCCACCACCGCACTTTGCATGGTGGCCGTTGCGGCCCAAGTGCCCATGACGCCAAACAGCCCTAGCGCCAAACCAAACAACCACAAAGACAACCCCCCTACCCGCAACGGCAAGGTCATCGAGGGCGTTGGATTTGGCATCCGGTCGATGAGGCCCGCAACATCGGTGGTTCTGCGGCGAACAAGGGCGCGACTGGTCATGGCTTACCTCTGGAGCTGTGGAACGAGGATTTCGGACTGCCGGGGTTTAAAACGGTGACGTTTTCGGAAGCGCCCCCCTGGCTTGCCATCGGTTGCACCGATGCTTGCAGCACATCGCGCGCCGGGCCAAAGCGGATCATCCGGCCTGCCTCCATCACGGCGGCATGGCTGACGCGGCGCAGGATGCTGAGGCGGTGGGTGACGACAATGACCACGGCACCGCGGGCGGTGGCATTGGCAACGGCGCGGGCCAGCGCCTCTTCGCCCTCGGGGTCGAGGTTGGCGTTAGGTTCATCAAGCACGATCAGGCGGCGGTCGCCATAAAACGCCCGCGCCAGACCGATGCGCTGACGCTGGCCTGCCGACAGACGCTCGCCGTTGGTGCCAACGGGGGTGTTATAGCCCTTGGGCATGGCAAGGATCAGATCATGCACCTCGGCGCGGCGTGCGGCCTCGACAATGGCCGACGGGGCGGCGAGTTCATCCATCATGGCGATGTTTTCGGCGATGGTGCCGTTGAACAGTTCAACCCGCTGCGGCAGAAAGCCGATGTATTGGCCGATCTGATCAGCGGGCCAATCGGTCAGTGCGGAATCGTCGATGCGCACAAACCCGCGCGACAGTGGCTGCAAGCCGACCAGCATCCGGGCCAGCGTGGTCTTGCCTGCCCCACTGGGGCCAATGATCCCCAGCGACATGCCTGGTGTCAGCTCGAAGTTGACCCCCAGCAGCACGGGTTCCTGACGGTCTGGCAGCACTATGGTGGCATCTTCGACCGACAACCGCCCCGCCGGTTCCGGCAAGGGCAGCAGTGCGCGCGACGCATCCAGACGGTCGAGAATAAGCTGCAGCCGCTGGATCGACAGGCGCACCGACATCAGTGCCCGCCAACCGGCGATGGATTGTTCGACCGGTGCGGCCGCCCGCCCGAGCAAAACCGACGCCGCCATCATCAGGCCGGGCGACAGCTCGCTTTGCAGTACCAGCACCGCGCCCCAGCCCAGAATGGCCACTTGCAGCGCCATCCGCACCAGTTTTGCCAAAGACCCCAGCATTGCGACCCGATCTGACGCCTCGGTGCCAAACACCATCGACAGCATGGATTGCGCGCGCCAGCGCTCGGTCATCGCGGCGGTATTGCCCATCGAGCGGACGATTTCGGCATTGCGCAGCACCTCGTCGGCGGTGCGGTTGGCCTTTTGCGCGGCCTCGGCGGCGGCTTTGTTGGGGGCGCGGCCCAACACTTCGCTCAGCACGCCAAGGAAGAACAGAATCAAGATGCCGATCAGTGCCAGCATCCCAAGTTGGGCATGAAAGAAAAAGATCATCGCCACAAAGACCACCGACCACGGCGCATCCAGCAGGGCGGTAAAAAACGGACCGCTGACGAAACCGCGCAGATCCTGCAAATCGCGGATCGGCTGCAGGCCCATCGACTCGCGCAGGGGCACGTCTTCGACCAGCCCGATCATCACCGCCGGGCCGATGGCGGCCTCGATCCGCGTCCCCAAACGGGTCGCAAGGCGTTGGCGAATTGCATCGAAGGCAAACAGGAACAAAAGACAGATGCCCGCACCGACGGTCAGGGCAATCAAGGTGGCAATATTGCCCGATGTCATCACGCGAGAGAACAACTGGATCATATAAAGCGGTGCCGTGAGGATCAGGGCATTGATGAAAAGGCTGGCCAGGAAGATCGACAAGATCAGGCCTTTTTGACCGCCGAAGACCGTTTTTCTGCGCATGGCAATGGCCTTTCCAAGAGAATGAAGCAGGCGGCGGGAAAATGGAGGTGCGCCGCATCACCGAACTGAACTTTTATCCGGGGTGCATTTCCAAACCGCTGAACCGATAGCCATCCAAGCTGGAAACGCTGTGATGCCCGGCCCCGCGAACGGGACCGGGCGATATCAAGACAAGACCGGATCAGACGATCACGATATCAACTGCCTCATAGAGGTAGTTGCCATCGCTGAAGTCGTTGATGCTTTCCAGCGAGTCGAAGTTGAACGGATGGTTGGCACCGACCCCTTCGAGCACAATGGTCGCGCCACCGATCGAGATGGTGGTGTTGCCGTTGTCGACAACGGTGGTGGCCGCGTTCAGAGCGTTGAAGATCGTCGTTGCACTGTTGCCAGTGGAGTCGTCGATCACGAAGGTCAGCACGTCGGCGTCATTGTCCATGTCGAAGTCAGTGACAATGTCGGAGCCGTCGGTCGAGACGAAGGCGGAGCCGTTCCAGGTCAGGTGAACCTCGAACACATCCTTGCCAGCGCCACCGATCAGCTTGTCATTGCCAGTGCCACCCCACAGGAAGTCTTCGCCGTCGTTGCCTTCCAGACGATCATTCCCGGCACCGCCGTTCAGATCATCGTTGCCAGTGCCACCCGACAAGGCGTCATTGCCGTCATCGCCATTCAGGACGTCGTCACCGGCCCCGCCGGAGACCAGATCGCCAGCATCGCCACCATTGATGGTGTCGTTTCCGGCATCGCCATATAGCCGGTCAATGCCAGCATTACCCGACATCAGGTCGTTGCCATCGCCGCCCAGCATGCAGTCTTCGCCGTCGCCGCCCGACATGGTGTCGTTGCCAGAGCCGCCATACATGTGGTCATTGCCAGCTTCGCCATACATGACGTCGTTGCCAGCATCGCCCATCATGATGTCGTTGTCAGCGCCGCCCATCATGCTGTCGTCGCCGTCACCGCCATACATGGTGTCTTTGCCGGCACCGCCCCACATGGTGTCGTTGCCGGAAAGGCCCCACATCTTGTCGTCGCCGGTCTGGCCATACATCTTGTCGTCGCCAGTGCCGCCGGACATCGTGTCGTTGCCATTGCCGCCATCGAGGCAGTCGTTGCCAGCATCGCCCAGAATCACGTCGTCGCCGTCGCCACCATAGACCCGGTCATCCTGGTTGCCGCCGTAGATCTCGTCATTGCCGCCTTGACCGTAGATCAGGTCATAGCCGTCGCCGCCGAGGATAAGATCGCAACCGTCCGGGCCATTGTCTGCTTCTTCGCGTCCGTCATCGTCGAAGCAATTGGTGCTGATAGCGACGATCCTTGATTCGACCATCACGTTACCCTGGTCGCCGAAAATAAGGTCGCTGCCAGCACCGCCACGGATCCAGTCATCGCCTGATCCGCCGCGCATATGGTCGTTACCCTCGTCGCCCATCATCGAGTCGTCTTGGGAACCGCCCGACATGGTGTCTTGGCCACGGCCACCAAACATCCGGTCAAGGCCGGATTCGCCGTAGAGACGGTCATCTGCGGCACCGCCGTCGATGAAGTCATCGCCCGAACCGCCAAACACGGTGTCGGCCGATCCGGCGAAGTCATAGACAGTGCCACCGGTCCAGGTGTCGGACCCGAGGTCGAGGTCGGTCGCATGACCCTGACGGATGTCGCCAAAGATTTCGTCATCGCCTTCGCCGCCAAGGATGTAGTCGGCACCAAGGCCACCAGAGATGCGGTCATCACCCCGGCCACCCGAAACGCCATCATCGCCTTCGTTGCCATAAAGGGTGTCGTCGCCGTCATCGCCCCAGATGCAATCATTGCCAGCTTCACCGGCAGCGCAGTCATCGCCAGCGCCAGCATGGATTTCATCGTTGCCGTCATCCAACGAATAGCCGTCGGCGTCATCGCCTACGATGATGTCGTCGCCATCACCGCCCTCGATGTAGTCATTGCCCTCGCCGCCAGTGATGCCGTCATTGCCGGTGCCGCCATACAGACGGTCGTTGCCGGTGCCACCGTCAAGGCCGTCATTGCCGCCTTCACCGAGCATCGTGTCGTTGCCCGCACCACCGGTCAGGCAATCATTGCCTTCGAGATTGGGGCCATGACCGTCATCGCCGTAGATGACATCGTCGCCATCGCCGCCAGAGATTTTATCGCTGCCAGACATGCCGTAAATCGTGTCGCAACCGGCCTCGCCTTGCAGATAGTTGTTGTCGGCATTGCCAACAATAAAGTCATCGCCTGCATCGCCACGATAATTGTCGGGCGAACCAACCAGACGCAGATCAACCTGGTCATCCCCGACGGTTCCACGGCCAGTCACCTGGTTGTTTCCGCCCGTCGTTTTGGACAGATCAACCACGCACTCGGGAACCACGCATTCATGCCAGTCATTTGATTGAGTCGTCATAATACTTCTCCTGATAAGTGGAGGTGCTGCCTTTCAAAGGCGCAACCCCATGATTTGTTTTTTCAGGGTTTCTGAAAGCCAATGAACGGATCCCGCCCACTGCCAAAATCAGTTGACTTGATTCGCGTGTATTACGCTGCCCCCATTCTGGGGCAATTCGGGGGTTCCGCCATTTAAGGTGGCTGGATTCAAGGGCAGTGCATTTACATAAAGCTGCACAATGCTTTGCGCATAAAACGCACCAACGGCCAGTCCGATAGCGAAAAAGACCGCAGCAATGGAAGACATCCGCCACAACCTGCGCGGGCGTGCGTCAAGCTGTTCGGCAGCCTCATGCACGATGTTGCGCAGCATCGGTTCCAGCTCGATCCTTAACGCACCTTCCATGCTGTTTATGGCCCGTTCGACCTCGTCCAGTTTTGCAATAAGTTGAGTGCGATCTTCAGCGACACGCATGGCTTGTGCCTCGCCCAATCCTTGATTCAAGGTTGTCAGAGCTGTGATGATTCTTTTATGTAGTTCGCCAATGTCTTTGCGTTTGGCCAGCGCATTTTCGCCCTCCATCAACAATGCCTTCAATGCGGCAAGATCAACGTTGAGTTTTGTGGTATTGGTCGCTTTTTCAGCAGTATGAAGCGGTGGAATGCGGGCGGATTCGAATTCCGGAGTAGCAATGCTTTGGTTCATGATATCCTCCCACCATGGGCTTGCCAGGTGAGCAACTGTGCCACCTCGGCCCGAGAATTAGCGTTCAATTTACTGAGGACGCGCTTGGCATAAGTCGAAAATGACTGCTCTTTCAGGCCCATGGATTGCGCGGCCTCGCGGTTTGAAAGCCCTTGCTGCATCTGGACGGCCACCCGCGCTTCGGCCGTTGTCAGGCCCATTTCCTTTGCCAGCATCTCGACCCGGCGCGGGTCTGGCGGCGAGGGAAGCAGCAATGTGACAAGGTTTGTCGGGTGCCCGCCCTGCAAGAACCGCGTCAGCGTCACAGGAACGCGCGGGCCACGGCTTGCGGTTTCCAGCATCACAACCGTTTCCGCCGAAGCGGGATCTGCGGCGGCGCAGGCGGCGATTGCATTCCGAAGGATGCGCGATTGCACATCATCTATGGCCTGCACGCCTCCGTGCCCGCCGACTATGATATTACCTGCTTTTAACAGATACTTAGCCGATGAATTAGCGCGTAAGATAATGCCCTTCGCATTCACCACCAAGACGCCCAGATCGATCCGCGAAGCGATCATTCCAAGCAAGGCGTCGTCGGCAATCTCGGCCTGGATCACCTGAATTTCGCGCAAGCAATCCTCGCGCAACACCGGCCAAATGGTCGACAAGAAGCCCTCGGTTACGGCCTCTTCTTTGCCTGACCCTACGTGAACGGCAATGTGATCAACCTCGCCGTTTTCGAACCGGCAGACAAAGCCGCGCCAATGGCGGGCATCCTGTGTTTGATGAGGCTGGACCAACAGGTTCAGGCGTTCCGTATCAGCCATATCAAGTGCAATTGGCGAAAATGAAACCACCGCGCCGACGCAAGCATCAAGCCGCGGCGGCACAACACGCTTAGCCAACGAAGCATCTTCCGTCCGAAATGTCGCAAGAGCCAAATCAGTGTTTTCAGCGTCAAGAATTGCAATTGCGGTGCCGGTAAGTCCTGAAAGAGTGCGACACAATGAAGCAGAATAGGTAAGGTGTTTCTGTTTAAAAACAGGGTCTAGAAAAATATTCATTCATTTTCCCCATGAATTCCTTGATTTAAATTTCAACGGATACCGTTGGCACCCATTTTGACACGATCAAGGGCAGTTGAACCATTTATGGGCAGCAGTTGGGACATCGATCGGGGATAAAATAACCTCAAACTCTTAAATGCATTTTGAACCAACATGCCATTTGGCATTTTTAGCCGTGAAAGACCGTAGAAAAAACCAAGAGCAATTACTCTTTTCAGGCAACGATCCTGATAAAGAATAGCATTTTTCGCAATCGACTCATTCACGCACAATCATTCGTTGTGCCTGCGGAATCTCACATCCTTGTTTGCGTTCCCCCCTCGGCTAGATCGAACCTGCTTTGGCACCACGCAGCAATAGCACCTGCCTTCTTTTGGCCATATTCGATGCGACCTTCATTGACGGAAATCAACGGATATCGAACATTTCAATTTTTTCTCAATCTCGCACGACAAGTGTATGCGAAACCATACTTTTGCGTGTTGCGCGCCGGCGGAGGCTGCGGCTCTACTGGATTTACAGCATACCTTTTTCTACCCTGCTTTCGGCTGAGCGGCCTTGCCCTAATCTTTCGGTCATGCCGATTGAACCCAAGTTGACGGTCATCAATGAACCGCCAATCAACAGCTGGGATTATGAAAGCGCTAAAGGATTGGCACATGGATCGAATCACTTTGGCTTTGGGCAACAGCGTCCAGATGGCAGAGTGGTATCGCGCGGATTTTGAATGCCGCGTCGTGGTTATTGTTAACAATGTAGCTGGAAATTATTAATCGGTCGATTGCATTGACGATTATCAATGCATCATGGGCCAGAGTTGAACAGAGTATTGTTTCACATTCATGAACAAAGGCGCATCGCCATGGAACGTGATGTCACTTGGGTACTTGTATTGAACGCAACGCGAGGCCGCATTTTGCGCGGTGTGGATGGGCCATCAAAATCGCAAGACACAGAGTTGGTAATGCGATCGGAATGCCGTAATCTTCGCGATGCGTTGGCAGAGTATCCGGACTATCGTCGCGCTTCGGGCACGGGTTTTCGACGTATGGCAGTGAATGAGTTTGTTGGTTCCGTGCGGGAAGATGCCCGCGTGTTTGCCCGAGAAGTGATCGCCTTGCTGGAGGCACATCGCAGGGCGGGGGATTTCCATTGCCTCGCCGTCTTTGCGACAGCCGAGATGCAGGAAATCTTGCAGGCCGAATTGCCCAACACGCTGCGCGGCAATCTTATCGTCGAGTCGACCAAGGACCTGCTGCACGAACCGGAGAGTGATTTCCGACAGGCCGTCCTGGATGAGATTTCCCGTTCTTAGAGCGCGGGAAGGAGCCTTGCGCATGTCAGAAAGCACGGAATATTGGCGGCATCGATGCATTCAGATGCAAGATCAACGACCTTTGCAGGGAAAGACGTGCCAGAGGCGACCCCAGCCCGCAGTTCACCCCGAATGGGTGGGTATTGCGCAGCAAAGGTCGCATCTGGCGAAAACTTAAAGGGGCTTTAATAGGCCTTTGAACCTGCCTGATCTGAAATGCCATCTTTCATGCCAGACAGCACATTGATCCGCTTTTTCGAAGGTGCGCTTGGTCGGGACATCCGCTCGAGAACACCCGAGGGCTGAAAGGGCGATCCTTCAGCCTGAACAAAACTTCTTGGAAAGTGAATGTTCTCGAAAGTGCCTTGCAGGCATCCCAACACAATCAGGCGATCCAGATCACGGATTTCGAATTGCCGGGCGCTGCGGATACTGATGATCCCTTCGCCATCAAGCCGATTGGTAATACGGCTGATTGATTCAACCGAAGTGCCCAGAAGATCGGCAATATCGGCGCGCGGCAGATCGACGGAAAGCACGCCGCCATTGCCAAGAGTTTGATATGGCATGTATTTCGTGGCAACCGCCAAGAACGCACACAGGCGTTCTTCGACGCTGAGTGCCCCCAGCGACCACGTCAGCCAGCGGAGCTGTTCAAGCTTGCCGGAATGCAATGCATAGACCGCACGACGCAGGTCGGCATCTTCTGCCATGATCCGATCCAGGTTCTTGGTTTCAAACCGACAGATCAGAGCATCTGTCGATGCCTCGACCGAGTAGCTGGGCCCGCGACTTTTCTGGCCGCCCAGAATGTCACCGGGCGTCAAAAGACAAAGAATCTGCCGCCGCCCATCCATCCCGTAGCGCTGCAACCGAAGATAGCCGGACACCAAAATCCCGGTGAAATCCGGGTCGGCCCCTTCACCACACACAACGCGGTTTGATGCGTAGCGCTGCAGATGGCCCATTCTGGCCAAGCGATTCTGAGTTGGGGCAGAGATCATGCCGCAAATGCCATGGTCCCTTACGTCGCAATTTGAACAATAAATATGAGAACACTTGTACATAACCCAAGTTCCTTTCTTCAATAGCGCTAACCTGCCGGGAAAACCTTGAACAACCACGCTTTCTTCACGGGTTCAGTGCCCTCCCTGCCAAATTCGAAAGAGCTGGTTCCGACTGATGAGCAACGATTTCAATCCGTTCAAAGACTACAATTTTCCATGTGATCGACCGCTGAACCGCTTGCGCAATTTCCGCAAACCCGGCAAGGCGAGCAACCGCACCTTTTTCAAAATAGCACTTAGATATTTCACTGATACGAAGGGCAAACGCGCATAAATTGGCGTAGGTAACCCTGGCACAAAGTACTCTGGCTTTCCGCGTGACAC
>JBAVTI010000386.1:0-1799 GCA_049696055.1 Paracoccaceae bacterium
CAAGACCAAGCTGCGGCATTACCGAGGCCAGAGACAACAGGCGGTCGAAATCGGTGCCGCCCACGCGAATACCGTCATTGGCAAGGATATCAGACTGGCGGTCGGGCTGACGCGCGCGAGCGGGCGACACGCGG
Organism: Paracoccaceae bacterium; assembly: GCA_049696055.1. Classification (GTDB taxonomy): domain Bacteria; phylum Pseudomonadota; class Alphaproteobacteria; order Rhodobacterales; family Rhodobacteraceae; genus JBAVTI01. Next base: position 135 of record JBAVTI010000386.1, read on the forward strand.
ACGATGGAAAAGTCGGAGGTGCCGCCGCCGATATCGACGATCAGCACCAGTTCCTCATGGGTGACGGATTGCTCGTAATGCAAGGCGGCGGCGATGGGTTCGTATTGAAAGCTTATATGTTCAAAGCCCTTGGCGCGGGCGATATCTTCCAGCACGGCTTGGGCAGCGGCATCGCCCGCCGGGTCGCCATCAACGAAATGCACCGGGCGGCCAAGGGTGGCATGGGTTACGGGCGCGCCCGCTGCCGCGTCGAGTTTGGTTTTCAGATGGGCGAAAAAGCTGGCAACGATGTCTTTGAAGGCAATGGCGCGGTTGCCGACGCGGGTTTTCTCGTCAATCAGGCTGCTGCCAAGAATGCTTTTCAACCCCCGCATCAGGCGGCCATCGTCGCCTCCGGTATAGGCGGCAATCGCGGCACGGCCAAATTGCGGTGGCGCACCGTCAGCCTCCCAAAACACTGCCGAGGGCAGAGTGACATGGTCGCCTTCCAGCGCGATCAGGTGGGCACCGGTGGCATCGTTCAGCGCGACGGTGGAATTCGAGGTACCAAAGTCGATACCGCAAGAGAGGGTCATGCCGGGGATCCTTTTCGACGCCACAAGAAGCGCGGCGATAGTCGGATCATCCCGGCATGTAAAGCCTTAGGCGGCCTCGGCCAGCAGCTTGTGCAAATCAAGGTGCGCGGTGATCATCTGAAGGTTGCCCTGCGCATCGCGTGGCCATTCGGATTCGGGGCGGTCGCGGTAAAGCTCTACCCCATTGCCGTCGGGGTCGGTCAGGTAGATCGCCTCGGACACGCCATGATCGGATGCGCCTTCAAGCGGAATGTCAGCTTCGATCAGGCGTTTAAGAACGGCACCAAGGCTGGCACGATCTGGGAACAGAAAGGCGGTGTGGTAAAGCCCGGTATGGCCGGCGGGTGGAGGCGTCGAGCCTTTGCTTTCCCAGGTATTCAGGCCGATGTGGTGGTGATAGCCACCCGCCGACAGAAAGGCCGCTTGGGTGCCGAAACGCTGTTGCACCTCGAACCCCAATACGCCGGAATAGAAGGCGATGGCGCGGTCAAGGTCGGCGACTTTCAGGTGAACGTGGCCGATGCGGGTTTGTGGGGGAAGGATGGGGGACATGGGGAAACTCCGTTCATTCGTTGCGGCGAACATAACGGTTGGTGGCCTGTGCGATAAGGCAAGTTTCTGCACAGGGTCTGCGCATTTTTCGAAAGCGGCGAAAAAAGCCCCCAACCCGGGGGCACGGGTTGGGGGTGATCGGGCCTGCACTGCTGAGGGCGGGGAGGCCCCGCAGCAGCCAGAGTTTGGGGGACAGGCGGCCCGAATCGGCGCGTCTTGCGCTGGGTCAGATTGGCGTTGGATTGAATCGGCGGTATGACAGTGCGCGGTTATATCCGGCGGCGCAAAGTGCGGATGACAATGCTGTGGACGAGTGATGCGATCAGGCTGGTCACGCCGGCGATCAGGCCCGCAATGCCTGCCATCAGGGCATAAACCTCATCTGACCAGCGCAGGGTAGCGCGCAGCAGGCGGTGTTTCCCGAGAATTTCCATGCGGCCGATGGTGCGGGATTTCAACGCGTCGGCGGCATTGGCCAAGCGTCGGGCGTCGGTGCCATCATCGACATAACGCAAAAGATGCAGGGCTTGGGTGGGAC
>JBAVTI010000387.1:0-2257 GCA_049696055.1 Paracoccaceae bacterium
CGTAGAGGCTGGTGGTGGCGGTGATGAAAAGCTGATGCTTGGCGCGGCCACCAAAGCAGAGGTTCGACACGGTTTCGGGGACAAGGATCTTGCCCATCAAGTGGCCATCGGGAGCCAGACAATGCACGCCATCGGCGGCAGAGGACCACAGATTGCCATCGGTATCGCAGCGGATACCGTCGGCGCAACCGGGGGTGATGGTGTGAAACACCTCGCCGCCCCTTGGGGTGCCCGACGTCATGTCGAAGACGCGGATATGTTGCGGGTCGGTGCTGAACATTCGGCCAGTGTCGGCGACGTAAAGCCGGGTCTCATCGGGGGAAAACGCGAGGCCGTTGGGACAGTTGAAATCGGTCAGAACGGCGGCAAGGGTACCATCAGGGGCCACGCGGTAGACGTTGCAGGGCAGTTCTTGCGGCGATTTGAAGCCTTCGTAATTGGTCATGATGCCGTAATGCGGATCGGTGAACCAGATCGAGCCATCGGAATGGGCGACAACATCATTGGGGGAATTCAGGGGCTTGCCTTGGTAGCTATCGGCGATAACGGTGATGGCGCCATTTAGTTCGGTGCGGGTGACGCGGCGCAATCCATGTTCGCAAGATATCAGCCGGCCCTGAGGATCGCGGGTGTGGCCGTTCGAATAGTTCGAGGGCGCACGGTAGGTGCTGACCCCCTGCCCCGGCGTGTAGCGCAGGATTTTGTTGTTGGGGATATCAGAGAACAACAGGCACCCCGCATCGCCAAACCAAACCGGGCCTTCCGCCCAGTCAAAGCCTGTGGCAAGTTGTTTGACCGGCGCGTTTCCCATGACATAACTGCCAAAACGCGGATCGACGGTTTCAAAGAAGGGCATCGCTTTGGGTTCCTGTTTTCGGACAGTGGTATCGATAACATTTCAAGGCGTCAAATCGAAAGGATCAAGGCTGTGAGCTATACTTTGTCGACCCAGGTGCTGACGGACAAGGCAATTCTTGCAATGCTGGCGGCGGCGCAGGCGAAGGCCGCGCAAATGGGCCAACCGCAGTGCATTGTGATCGTGGATGCAAGCGGTGTGGTTCTGGGCACGCTGCGGATGGTGGGGGCAAAGTATCTGTCGCTGCGCTCGGCCAGTGCGAAAGCGCAAACGGCGGCGTCGATCAATGCGGCCTCGGGGGCTGTGGCCGAGGCGATGCGGGCCCCGTTGGCGGCAGCGAGCCAAGGGGCGGTGACGGGGTTGCCGGGCGGCTTGCCGATCAGGTTTGGCGGGGTTTTGGTCGGCGGTATCGGCATCGGGTCGGGGTCGGGAGCGCAGGATGTCGAGGTGGCGCAAGCGGCACTGGCGGCGATTGGGGCGGATGCGGTTTAGACGGGATTCAGGAAAACACGATCTGCGCTTTCATGGCGCAGGTGCGGTCTGAGGCGAGTTTGAAGGCGGACTCGGCGTCGGCCAGCGCGACGGTATGGGTGATCAGCGGTTTGACGTCGATCAGGCCCGATTGCATCAGGGCGACGCCGGTGGCGAATTCGCCGTGGAAGCGGAAAGAGCCGCGTAGTTCAAGCTCTTTGGCGGTGATGGCCATCATGGGCAGGGTCATATCGCCGCCAAGGCCAAGTTGCAGAATGACCCCGCGCGGGCGCAGGGCATGGATGCCCGCAGTGAGGGCGGGGGCGGCACCGGAGCATTCGTAGAGCACATCGAAATGGCCCTTGCCCGCGCTGTAGGCGGCGAGGGCTTCGGGATCGGTGGCCATATTGATGGTGCGGTCGGCACCGATGGTGCGGGCCATGGTCAGGGTGAAATCCGACAGGTCGGTGGCGACGATTTCGGCAGCCCCGGCACGGCGGGCGGCAAGAATGGCAAGTTGGCCGATCGGGCCGCAACCGGTGACCAGCACGCGTTTGCCCAGCATGTGGCCAGCGCGCAGGGTGGCGTGCAGGGTGACGGAGAGGGGTTCGGCCATTGCGGCCTCGCCGGGGGTCAGGCCAGCCGCAGGAATGCATTGGCTGGCGTCGGCGACAAGGCTTTCGCGAAAGGCACCCTGAATATGCGGGAAGGGCATGGCGGAGCCGTAAAACCGCATGTTGAGGCATTGGTTTTGCAGCCCCTCGGCGCAGTATTTGCAGGCGTTGCAGGGGCGCGAGGGCGAGACGGCAACCAGTTGGCCAAGGCTGAGGCTGGTGACGCCCTGCCCCAGTTGCTCGACGTAAGCCGAGACCTCGTGGCCAAGGATCATCGGTTCGCGCAGGCGGATCGCGCCGAAACCGCCGTGGTTGT
>JBAVTI010000388.1:0-3681 GCA_049696055.1 Paracoccaceae bacterium
TATCCGTGGGCTGCGGGGGATGGGCAGGGATTTCGCGAAAACCCAGAGCCACAGGATGAGGCAACCGCCGGTGACGCGGATGGCGACCGTGGTGAAAACACCTAATTCCACCAATGCCAGCTTGTTCATGATGAAGGATGCGCCCCAGATGCAGCCAAGCAGCAAAAGCTCGGCCCAAGCGCGGGGTGGGATGGTGCGTTGCGGTGTCATGGTCTGGGCGTAACGGATTGGCGCGGTGGCCGCGACCCGAAAAGCGACATAAAAGCAAAGGCCCCGCCGACGGCAGGGCCTTTCTTTAGAATTCGGCAGTCAGATCAGAAGCTGAAGCCAACCTTGACGCCAATGCCAATGGCAGTGTTGTCGACGAAATTGGCCGCCGGGTTCGCGGTTGGAAGCTCGGTGTAAGTATCGCCGATCTGGACGTAAGACACGCCAGCCGAAATTTTCATTTTGTCTTTGGTATAGGTGGCGCCCAAGGTGATGGAACGCCGGCCATCGGTTGGCCCGAGGTTGGACGACGAGCCGCCGGTGGGCTTTTCATAGCCAAGCGTCAGAGCGGCTGCCCAGTTTTCGTTAAACCTGCGCCCGACACCCAAGGTGAAGTTGGTGGTGTCGCTATCATAGGAAACCAGCGGGTCGCCGGCCGGATAGTTGGTGGGGTCGATCACGAAAGCTGACCAATCCACCCATCTGACCGAGCCGAACACCAGCGTATCCTTGGCCACGCCGGTCTGGAATTCGAGGTTCACCGATTGGGGCGTTTCAATCGGGGTGCTGCCAAACACGTCTGCCCCGCCGGTCAGCAGGCTGCTTTCGGTGGTGGAAAGTGTGTGCTTGATGCTGGAGTTATAGGTCAGCGCCACGCGCAGGGCGATTTCGGGCTTTTCGTAGGAAACCCCAACAAGGTAGCCCACGCCACCATCCCGGTCGCCGATGACATCATAGCTGGCAACGAACGGCACTGTCGCGTTGGCTTCCATGGTTTGATAGCGCAGACCGCCGATCAAACTGATGTTCGAGGGCAGCCGGTATTTCAACACGCCGGTGATTGACGAGGTGTTCAGTTCGGCCACAGAGCCTGCTGCGTAATAGACCGCAGGTGGCACGGCCAGAACCGGATAGGACACGTCGGCACCAAACGGCTGATCAAAGATCACGGCCGCATCCAGGTTTTCGCCCAGCTTGAATTTTACAGCACCAGATATTTGGGTGTAATCCTGGGCCATGTTGCCCGAGGAAAAGCCGCCCAATGTGGCAACGGCTGTGCCCGATATGTCGGGGCGCACGGAACCAAACGAAAACTCGGCGTAGTTGCCGGTCTCGAAGATGATGCCGATGGATTGGCCCGAACGGTCGATGCCGCCCGCAGAAGCAGCCCCAGCCGACAGCGCCAAGATGCCAACAGTCGTTCGTAGTTTATTCATGATCCTCATCCCCGTGTTCACATACAGACTTCGGGGTTTTCTACCCCGTTGGATAAAACCCTAGGGTGCGTCGAAACATCGGTCAATCAATGACGCCGCGTCACGGAATCTTGACGGGCGATTGTGGTTGTTGCGCACGGTTTTCGGCGCGGATGTTGACCCAGTTGGCGGCGAAGATAAGTGCGGCCCCCAGGAAAACCATCAGATCGAGCGGTTCGCTGTAAAGCACGGCGCCAACGACGGCGATCACCGGCAGGCGGGCAAAGTCGATGGGCACGACGACAGAAGCCGAGGCAAGCGACAGGGCGGTGGTCAGACAGTAATGCGCGAAAATGCCGGCCACGCCGATCAGGACAAGCCACGGGGCTGTGGTGGCGGTGGGCAGGTGCATCGCGCCATCATAACCCGCGAAGATCAGGCCGAGCGCCAGTTGCATCAGCGTCAGCCAAAACAGGATCGACACGATGCTTTCGCCGCGGGTCAGGGATTTGGTTAAAATAACAGTGGTGGCAAAGCAGATGGCCGAGGTGGCGGCGGCGATGATGCCGGGGTTGAGGGTGGCGAAATCGGGGCGGGCAACGATCAGGATGCCGACAAAGCCCATGGCGGCGGCAAGGGCGCGGGCGGGGGTAATACGCTCGCCCAGCAGAAGTGGGGACAAAAGGATCACCCAGATCGGCGAGGTAAACTCCAGCGCGAATACTTGGGCGAGCGGGATCATGGTCAGGGCCCAGAACCACAGGTTTTGCCCGGTGAAGTGAAAGAGGTTGCGCACCGCGTGTTGGCCAAGGTGGGTGGTCTTGATCTGGGGCAGGCGGCGGGTGGCGGTGGCGATAAGAAGGACGATGATCAGACCGACGCCAGAGCGCCAGAGCATGATCTCGAAGGTGTCGTGGTGGGTTGCCACGGCACGGCCCGCGACGGCCATGGCGGAAAACGACAGGATCGAGCCGATCATCCACAGGGCGGCGGCTAGGGGGCGGTGGGTTTGGGGCATCGGGCTTCCTGTGCGCTGCACGCGTTGTCACCAACAGTGCCCGGAAAGTCCAGTGCGGTCAGGTTTCGGTGAAGGTGAAGGCGCGGGGGATGTGTTGAGAGGCCGCATACCACGCGGAGGCGCGGGTGCGGGTTTGGTGGGCCTGAAATGCGGGACGGTCGATGAAGGTTTCATCGATTTGCCAGACCAGGGGATTGGCGGTTTGCACGGCGGTGAAGCTAAGGCAACCGGGTTCGGCGCGCGACAGGCGGATGTGTTCGGGCAGGTATTGCAAGACGATGGCCGCATCGGCGGCGGTGGCGCAGGTCAGGGTGCCGGTGAGGGTGATTTTCGGTGCATGGGGCATGGTCTAACCGCGTTTGGTGAAGGTGAAGGGGGACAGTTTCAGGGTTGGCACCACTTGCGCGACGGGAATGACGTGGGGGCTGGGGGCAATGTGGGTTTGGTGCCTTTGTTAAGGGTGGTCAGGCTGGGTTCAAGCGGCGCGGCTTGCAGGTGGCGTGCGCGGGCGGTGAATGAGTGTGCATCAATGGTGCGGGATCGGATTGAGTGCTGCGGCAGCGCCTTCGCTATCGCGGCGGCAAGGGATGTATTTGTTCAGCGTTGAATCGCAGGCGGCGAGGGTGTTGCGCAGATCGACCTCGATTAAAGGCTTTGACGGGTTCGGCGGGTTGTTGCGGGCGTTTGTGGCGGAATAGGCAAGCTCGCCAATGACCAGTTCAAGATCATCGCGGCCAGAATGCGCATCCAAATCACCATAAACGCTGTCGATGCGGCGCAAGTCACTGAGCTTGGTCGCTGCGGTCCGCGCGGTTGGGACTGCCTGTTGCAGCCATTCGGGATAGCGTGGGTCCAAAGTCTACTCCAGTTCAATGGTTCCCGGCGGCTTTGAGGTGATGTCGTAGAACACGCGGTTGATGCCCGGCACTTCGTTGATGATGCGGGTCATGGTTTCACCAAGGAAATCATGGGTGAAGGGGTAGGTGTCGGCGGTCATGCCATCGACGGAAGTGACTGCACGCAGGGCAAGGGCGTAGTCGTAGGTGCGACCGTCGCCCATGACGCCCACGGTTTTCATCGGCAGAATGGCGGCGAAAGCCTGCCAGATTTCATCGTAAAGCCCGTGTTTGCGAATCTGGTCGATGTAGACGGCATCGGCGCGGCGCAAAAGATCCAGCTTTTCGGGGGTGATCTCACCGGGGCAGCGGATCGCAAGGCCGGGGCCGGGAAACGGGTGGCGGCCAATGAAGGACGGCGGCA
>JBAVTI010000389.1:0-11093 GCA_049696055.1 Paracoccaceae bacterium
GTCGTGCGGCTTATCGGCCCGAAATGTGCCGTAGTCGTCGACAAAAGTGCGTCTGGCTGCGCCTCGCCCGAAGGCATGTCAATCAGGCCAGTTGCCCCGTAAAAGTTTAAGGACGGCCGATTTTCTGCCCCCAGGGGGCTTGCCGTGACCAAGGCGAGCATCGACACAGTGGCTGCACGCGCGCCCCAAGGCAAAAGATCCAGCGTCAGTCGAAAGTGCATGTTCAAAGCCTCATTGTGTCAGGGAAGAGTCTACGTGATGACAGAACCAGCAACAATCAATTAAGGCAGGAACCATTGTCACCATCGGCAACCTATTGCTAAAGCGCCACCGTTTCGGGGGGGCGATACCCTTCAACCCAATCAATAATCACTGCGCGGGCTGCATTGGCATCGCCAACCGCAACCGCAGAACGCAAGGCGCGCAACGCACTTGCCATCTCTAGTTCGGAAAGATCGGCTTCACGAGCACGCAAAATCTTCGAGTGCGGCGTCGTCAAAAGACCTTCACCGATCAGAAGTTCTTCGTGCAGTTTTTCGCCTGGCCGCAGACCTGTGACAGTTATCTCAATGTCGCCGTCAGGTGTTGCTTCGTCTCGTACCGAATATCCCGCAGCATTGATCATCTGCTCAGCGAGGTCGCGGATTTTAACGGGCTTGCCCATGTCCAACACGAACACGTCGCCGCCGATAGATCCCCCGCCGTGGGCAAATGAACCGGCAAGCAGAACCAGTCTTGCCGCCTCGGCAATCGTCATGAAATAGCGAGTGACATCTTCATGGGTCAGCGTCACAGGGCCACCACGCGCAATCTGGTCCTTGAAAAGCGGGATCACCGACCCTGACGACCCGAGCACATTGCCAAAACGAACCATCGAAAAAACGGTGCCGCGTGATCGTTTGGCAAGATCTTGCAGCACAAGTTCTGCCAGTCTCTTCGATGCCCCCATCACATTCGTTGGACGCACCGCTTTGTCCGTGGAAATCAGGATAAAGCGTTCGACTCCGGCCTCGTTCGCGGCATCTGCCAGTGTTCGGGTACCCAAAACATTGTTCGCCAGGCCTGCGATCGGGTTCGCTTCCACCAAGGGCACGTGTTTATACGCAGCTGCATGCAAAACGACGTTTACCGTGTTTTCATGGATTACCATCCGCGATAGCCGCGAGTCTGTGACAGACCCAAGCACAGGCACGATCTCTACTTCGGTACCTTCGGCAAGGTCGCGCAATTCCCTGTCGATGGTGTAAAGTGCAATCTCAGAGACTTCGAATAGAACGATCCGCTTGGGGCAGCAGGCCAACAATTGACGGCACAGTTCAGACCCGACAGACCCACCCGCACCCGTCACCAGAATCGAGCGCCCAACGTAGGCCTCAGTTCCTTGCGGCAAAGACTCGCCAATTTGCTTACGACCCAAGAACTGGCCCGGCAACACAGGTGATAGAGTATCGATCAGTTTTTCTTCACCGACCAACTGAGCGAACGACGGAAGAGAGTTCACTTCGAGGCCCATTTGCTGCAATCGGCGGGTTATCTGTGCAAGTTTTGGGGCAGAAACCGATGGCATGGCCAAAATGATGCGGTCTATACCGCGATCCGCCACAAAAGTTGCCAACTGATCCGGAGGCAGCACCTTCAGCCCAGCCACTGTTACCGACTGCAAAGCCAAATTGTCATCCACAAAGGCGATCGGCGTAATGCTCTCATGCGCCCGCAACGCGGCCACCAATTGCATCCCCGTCATGCCAGCGCCGTAAATCAGAACCCGGCGCTTCGTTTGTCCTGCGCGCAACACCCAGAATAGTGCCCGCAGCATCGCCATCCGCGCGCCAACAGACAAAAGAAACAAAACCAGCCCAAAAAGAGTGATGCCTGCCATCGGAAAGCCCGGCAATACCCGTGATCGGATGACCGAAAGCACGACAGTCATGGCGAAGGCATAACCCGCCGTCTTTACGATGGCTGAAGATTCGTAAGCGTTGAGCTTGATCCGCGGAAGGCCAAATGCATTGGAAACCAGCCCAGCAAGGACAGCTATCGCCGGAAAATAATACCAAAGTTCGGGGTTAGCCCGGAGAGGATAGATACCGCTGTAGACCAATGAAAAGCTAATCATAAGCGCTGCAGGGGCCAACAGGGCGTCCGCAATCAGCAGAACAAGTCGCTTTTGAGACCGCGACAACTGATCGACAACAGTGAACAGCTTGCTTCTGGACCAAAGAAGTGCGCCTGCGAGCAGGCTTTTAAGAGACGGCTTATTGCGAGGCATCCACACTCTCAAAACCAGATGTATGCTTTCATCTGAAAGCAAAACGATGCGGCGCAAGTTAGCTTAGTCACGGCTATCCAACAAGTGCGTTACTTACTCAGGCTGAAATCCGCCGTTTTGCTAGCACGGGGCCGGGCAAAGCGGCGCAAGAAAACCCGCGCAAACGTGCGACCCATCAAAGAGAAATCAAAACACAGGCTCTGATTGTCTTGATAAATCAGATCAAGCCGGGCTTTGCGTGGCACGCAGCGCCGTGCGTAGACCGCATCAGTTTCCTCTAAACTGCAACAAGTGGCCAACAGCCGCTCTTCATGCGCGTGGAATTCTAGCGTGGCCAAACCAGTAATGCCGGGGCGGCTTTTCAAAACATGTGCATAGAGATCAGGAAAGCGTTCGACGTAAGCGCGTAAGGGCGGACGAGGGCCCACAAAGCTCATGTCGCCACGGAAAACATTCCACAGTTGGGGAATTTCATCTAGCCGGGTACGACGCAAGACGCGACCAATGCGGGTTATCCGGGCGGATTTGTCACCTCCGGAAACGCCACTATCGGCCACAGCAACGCGCATTGTGCGTAACTTCCACAGGTCAAACGATTGATCGGGGGTTTTCATACGTTCAGCGACGTAAAACAGCGGGCGACCTTCTGCCAACAAGAGGATCATCAATAGCACCAAGAATGGAACTGCCACCACGGTGGCCAACAAAAGGGCCAGCACCAAATCTGATATTCGTTTGGAAACGGTCATTTCGTATCGGCCCCTCTAACTACGTTTGCGTGGCAGTGCCACCTAAGTGGCGGCAAAGTCAGGTCTTCGCATCAATCTCTCTACTGCGGCTGCGTTCCATGTTCCACAATGCTGATTATGACAGCCGGCGCCAGATCCTAGGCAATAACAGTCTTCAAAGCTGAGACAGCGATCAGGAACAGGAACGTTGCCGTGGTATGCAGCCAATCCGGATGCACCGCCGCCGCGAACAGGTTTTCGGTGCCAGCGATAGTATCAATCGTCAAGCCACACGCAATATCTTGCCAAACAGCACAAATTTTGCCGGAATGCGTAGTTTCTGCGTCACGACTGCCATGATCTGCCCGAAACCTTGATATCGACAGTTGACCCCAAGGGTAGGGCAAGTATCTTTCGCGCGTGTCCAAAGTCCACCCTGCTCGGCGTAGGACACTATCGGAGTATAGAATGCCTAACCTGCCCAGGAAGATTTTCCTGATATTCGCGGGCCTTGTCCTGCTTGCGGCCTGCAATCTGCCGCAAGGAGGAGCCCTGACTTCACAAATCGTGAAAGGCGCTGATTCGCCAGAATCGACGTTTGAAGTGCATCCCGTCACCCGCGAAACTCTGCCGCAATTGTCCGAGTGGCCACAAAACGGTCACGGCAATGTTAGCGGTTGGATTTCCAGGAGTCGTGGCCCAGCGCAGCAAATCATCGAAGCCGGTGACACCATTAACCTCGCGATCTGGGACAATGAGGAAAGCTCGCTTCTGATGCAACCGCAACAGAAGGTGGTAGCGCTGAACGGGATGACAGTTTCGGCCAAAGGCACGGTTTTTCTGCCGTATCTGGATGAAGTCTACATTGCAAAGATGTCTCCGGACAAAGCGCGTGCCACCATTCAAGAGAAGTTCGTTAGTCTGATTCCATCTGCGCAGGTGCAACTTTCGCTGGTTTCCGGGCGCCAAAGTTCGGTTGATCTGGTCAGTGGTGTCGGTAAGCCTGGCAATTTCGTGATGCCGGATCGCGATTTTACTATTTTGGGCCTGATAGCAATGGGTGGCGGTGTTGCGCCCACTTTGGCAAATCCGCAAATTCGTCTGTCACGTGGCGGCAAACTTTATGGCGTGTCGATGGACAAGCTTTTGGCAAATCCAAGCCTGGATACGACGCTTCGCGGCGGCGACAAGGTATATGTGGAAAACGATGAACGCTATTTCCTGTCACTTGGGGCAGCAGGAAAGGAAGCGCAGATTCCGTTTCCAACGGATCGGGTAACAGCACTGGATGCAGTCTCGTTGATCGGTGGATTGAATGAGCAACGCGCAAACCCGAAGGGGGTTCTGGTTCTTCGTGACTACAGTCCTAAAGCCTTGCGTACCGACGGCACAGGACCAGCCAAGGAACGCGTTGTTTTCGCGATTGATCTAGCCAGCGCCGATGGCCTGTTTAGCGCCGGAGAGTTTTCGATTCAGGACAAGGATTTGGTTTTGGTCACCGAAAGCCCGGTCACAGCAGCAAACACAGTCATTGAGATCTTGTTCGGTGCATTGGGTGTCGGCGTTCGGGCGAACAGCTTTAGATAAGAAATGGAAGGCAAAGATGCTTAGTCTTCGCCTTCCAATCTGGTGCGCATTTCCCGAAGCACAGGCAGTACTGCCCTAACACGATCCGCGCCAAGTGCTTGCACCACTTCGCCGATCAATGGGGCGATAGCCTGAACGGCAGCATCTCGAGCTGATCGGCCTGACGGGCTAATGGCCACAAATTTTCGCCGAGCATCATCCCAGTCTGGGCGAATATGCACATGCCCAGCCCATTCCAGCTTTGTCAGGGTATTTGTCATAGCCCCACGAGTGACATGGAACGACCTCGCCAATTGCGCTGGCGTACGTTCGTCGTTGGCACGTGCCAAATGATTGAGCACGCCGAAATGCGAAAGCTCCATTCCCTTGGGAAGCACTTTGGAGATACGATTTCTGGCAAGTTGGTCGGTCATGAACAACTCGCCAAATAGGGCAACAGCGATATCTTCGGTTGTCTCCACCATCATGGACCGTCGAACGGGCGGTCGTGGGAAAGAGAAGGCACCCGCGCGCGGGCTTTTGCCACCTCATCAAGGTCAAGGTCAGCAAATGTGACACCTGGTTTTTTGCCTGCATCAGCCAGAACCTCGCCCCAAGGGGCAATCGCAAGGCTATGCCCATGGGTTTGGCGCCCATTGCCTTGGGTTTCGGGGTGATGACCTGTTTGGGCTGGCGCAAGGATAAAACAGCCGGTTTCAATAGCGCGGGCGCGTAACAGGGTCTCCCAATGCGCCTGACCCGTCAGGTGGTTAAAGGCGGCCGGAACAGTAATGATCTGCGCGCCCGCCTGCGCCAAGTGGCGGTAAAGTTGAGGGAATCGCACATCGTAACAGACAGTCATGCCAAGCTGCCCAAATGGGGTACTGGCGATTACAGCATTGCTGCCTGGCCGATACCCCGCTGATTCCCGATAAGTTTCGGTCTCCGTTACGTTCACATCGAACATATGGATCTTGTCGTAACGCGCCACAATCGTGCCATCCGGACCGATCAGGAAGGAACGGTTCGCAAATCGGCCGTCGGCATCTTCGGTTTTCAGCCCAAGCGAACCGATGAGCAACCAAATGCCATGGCGCCGCGCCTCTTCTCGTAAGGTGGCAAGGGTCGGGTCGTCTGCTTCAAGATGGAAAACGATCCGCTGATGCTCGCGGTTTGACGAAAGCCCATTGGTACATTCGGGCGTCAAGACAAAGCTTGCCCCCCCAGCCACGGCAGCGCGAACCAACGCCAGCGTCTCTGTCAGGTTTGTGATCGGATCGTCGCCGACATTCAGTTGTACCAGCCCTATCCGCATCATTTAGCCCGCCAACATCAGGTCAAGCTTGCCTGCATGATCAAGCGCATACAGATCATCACTGCCGCCGATATCAACGCCACCAATGAAGATTTGGGGCACCGAGCGCCGGCCGCCCGCGCGCACTGTCATAGCCATCCGCAAATCTGGATCGCGGCTGACATCAATTTCGGTGAATGCGACACCTTTATCAATCAAAAGCCGCTTGGCCGCGATACAGTAGGGACAGGTAGGCGTAGTATAGATTTCGACGGTTTTCATAAATGTCATCCTTGCAGTCACCGTGACTATAAGGATTTAGACATCCTTCGCAACGCGCGCCAGCACCAGAACCGAAACCTGACTTGCACCAAATGCAAGGCACGCTTCGGTGCAGGCTGCCAAAGTGGCACCGGACGTCATCACATCGTCGATCAAAAGAACCGGGCGACCGACAATCTGCCAAGAGCGTTTTGGGTTCACCGAGATCGCGTCGATCAGATTTTCAAAACGACCATTACGGTCACGACCTTCCTGACTGCGTGTATTGCGGCGACGCACCAGCAGATCGGGGCAATGGATCAAGGAAGCCGATTTTGCCAAACCACCAGACAATAGGGCCGCTTGATTGTAACGTCGCTTAAACATCCGAATCCAATGCAGTGGCACCGGAGCTACTACCATGTCTGGCAGCAGGATCGGAGCAGCAGCGCGGTGCATCCATCCTGCTGCGGGACGGGCCAGATCTATCCGGTCGCCGTGCTTTAAAGATAGAACGATGCGCCGCCCGTTATCCTTGTATAACATCGCCGCCCGACCGCGCTCCCAGGGCCGGGCAATCGTCAGGCAATCGTCACAGTGCACCGCATGGCCGTCGGTATTCTCACCCGGAAGCGGTGTTCCGCATTTATCGCAGACGAGGCCACTGATAAATGGCGTCTCGCGCCAGCAATCACCACAGAGACCAAAATCGGTTGTCACCAAAGCATCGCAAGTCAAACATTGAGGTGGGTAAACCAGCTGTAGCGCGGCTTGCATTCTCATCCGACCCTCCTATGGTCCGCAGAGTAACGGAGGCCCTATGCAGACCCCCCCCATTTTGACAGACCGCCCTGCCCTGATCCGCAACCGCACACGCGCTTTGCGCGACCCGGCTTTGTTCATGCACAAAGAAGCCGTCTTCGAGGTTCAGGAAAGACTGATTGGGGTTAACAGGACGTTTACGGCACCAGCAATTGTCACGCCTTTTCCGCAAGTTTGGGAAAATGTATTGCCCAACGCACAGATTGTGTCTGATGAAGAGGTTTTGGCGTTGGAACCCGGCGCGCATGATCTGGTTGTTCACGCGATGGGGTTGCATTGGGCAAATGACCCGGTTGGGCAGCTGGTCCAATGCCGACGGGCGCTACGGCCGGATGGATTGTTTTTGGGTGCCCTTTTTGGCGGACAGACACTGCATGAGTTGCGCTCTTGTCTGGCGGAAGCAGAAGCCGTAGTGACCGGCGGCTTGTCGCCGCGTGTTTTGCCTATGGCCGAGATCCGGGAACTTGGTGCGCTATTGCAGCGAGCCGGATTTGCTTTGCCAGTGGCGGATGCACTGACGCACACCGTAAGCTACCGCGATGCGCTGCATCTGATGCAGGATCTACGGGCGATGGGTGAAACGTCGGCACTTTCAGCGCGGCCCCGCAGTCCGGCACGGCGGAAAATGTTTACCGAGGCATCGAAACGATATGCTGCGTCTTTCGCCGAGCCGAATGGCCGCGTTAGAGCCACATTCGAATTGATTTTTCTGACCGGATGGGCCCCGCATGAAAGCCAGCAAAAGCCACTTAGACCCGGATCGGCGGTGCAAAGGCTGGCCGATGCGCTTGGTGCATCGCAAACGCCTTTTCCATCCAAGGATTGACCCTACCCAAGATGCGGCTATTTGAAACGAAACAATTCCAGGAACACCAAGACAATGTTGGATACAAATACGGGCAATACCAATTCGACTGTTCAGCCCGGAGAAGGCCGACTTTCCCATGCCCCTGCCAACCACCCACCGATGCGCAAAGCCAAAGTTGGGGTCTTGCTGGCCAACCTCGGGACGCCGGATAATTACGACTATTGGTCAATGCGCAGGTATCTGAGTGAGTTTTTGTCAGACAAGCGGGTGATCGACTATCCATCGTGGAAATGGCAGCCGCTGCTGCAACTAATTATTCTTTCGAAGCGGCCTTTCACATCTGGCGCAAACTACAAGCTGATTTGGAACCACGAAAAGGGCGAAAGTCCGTTGATGACTATCACCAAAGCCCAGACAGCCGCCATAAACCGTTTGCTAACCGACCAGTATGGCGATGGCGTCATGGTTGATTTCTGCATGCGGTATGGAAACCCATCAACGGAATCGAAGGTACGCGCGATGGTAGAGGCCGGGTGCGAAAAAATCCTTTTCATGCCGCTTTACCCTCATTACGCTGGCGCCACTTCGGCTACTGCAAATGATGCGTTCTTTGCGGCACTGGCAAAAGAAAAGCGCCAGCCCGCCGCGCGGACCGTGGCGGAATACTTTGACCATCCTTTGTATATCAAGGCGTTGGCCCAGTCTGTTGAGCGGGCCTATGCCAAGCTTGATCACAAACCCGACGTATTGGTGACGTCATATCATGGCATGCCAAAGCGGTATTTGATGTCGGGCGACCCCTATCATTGCCAATGCGCCAAGACTTCTCGGCTATTGCGTGAAGAGCTGGGTTGGGAAAAGTCCGCAATTGATGTGACATTCCAATCAGTGTTCGGACCAGAAGAATGGTTGAAACCCTACACGGTGGAACACGTCGCAGAACTGGCAAAAGCCGGCAAAAAACACATCGCGGTAATTGCACCGGCTTTTTCAGCCGATTGCATCGAAACACTGGAAGAAATCAATGGCGAGATTCGTGAGGCATTTGAACACGCCGGCGGCGAAACTTTCACCTACATCCCCTGCCTCAACGACGATGCGGCCCATATCGAGGCACTGCTGGCGGTGATCAAGGAAAACCTTGGTGGCTGGATTAAATAGTCGTTAGGGAGCCATTAAAAAGAAAAAGACGGCAGGATTACTGCCGTCTTTTCCATAATACGAACTGAAAATCAGTTCGAAGCAACAGCCGCAACAACCAGCAGCAGCAGCAGCGGAACAACAATGCCACCAGCCGACGAAGAACCAGCTTCGACAACGGTTGCATCCATGACCGGCTCGGCCATACCACCAGCGAACGCGGTGGAAGCAGCAACCGTCAGAGCGGCTGCGAGTACAAGTTTCTTCATGTTAACCTCCAGATATCGCATGGCGTCGAATATTGCAGAGGCGACGACACGCACCCAAGACTGTACCTCGTGCAGGTTTTCTATTCACCTTGCAGCGAGAGTGCAATCAAGGCCTGATACAACTCGCTCCTAGCTTCGCGGTATCGTCAAATTAGCAACACTTGTGTTCCAACTTGGGTTAAACCGAACAATTCCTGAATATGTTCGTTGTAAAGGCCAACACAACCATTGGACGAACGGCGGCCAATTTTGCGCGTATCGTGGGTTCCGTGGATACGATAAAACTGCCATGAGAGATACAGCGCGTGGGTTCCAAGTGGGTTGTCGGGGCCTGGCGGAATGAACTCCGGCCACTCGGGGTTGCGTTCCCGCATTGCAGGAGTAGGACGCCAAGACGGCCCAACGACTTTTTCCACAACCGCTGTTCGGCCACGACGCGTCAAATCTTCGGTTAAAGGCACCGATGTGGGATAGAGCTTATAGATTGCTTGATCTTCCGACCAGAAATGCAGCGCTCGCGACGTCGTATCAACCAAAATTGCGCCACCACGAGTGTCCGTGAAGTAGGGGCGCCAATCCAGCATCCGGAAACTGGAAATATTATTGCGCACGGCGCTTTGCGTATCAGGTGCCGTCTGAGCAAAGGCAGGCAACGCCGCCGAACCCAAGGCGGCGGCAACACCTCCCAAGATCACACGGCGGTTGGGTTTGAACAGGCTATCGGCACTCATCCGCTTAACTCCTTGCGTTTTGCGTTGGCGCCTGTTTATCCACTTGTTCGACGCGCCGCAAATCAAACAGATGTCAATAAGCGAACTCACGCAGAGTTGCGTTTGAACCTTTTGATTGAAGTCTGTAAAGACGGCCACGGATCCTTTTCGGGTGGGAATGAAATGAGAAGACTTTCTGTTCTGGCATTGTGCGGCATGATTGCACTTTCTGCCTGCACGTCAGAGCCGCAAGTTGGCGCCGATGGACGACCGCTGCCCCAAGTGTACCGGATCAATGCGGCACAGGCAGCAAAGATTCCGTTTCGGTTGCTCGACTCGGTGAACACTCTGCGATCGGCCAAGGGTGTGGCACCTTTGCAGTTGAACGCGCAGTTGAATGCCGCCGCTGCAGCCCATTCGCGCGATATGTCTGTCCAAAACCGCCCCTGGCATTTCGGCTCGGACGGATCGTCGCCTTTGGTCCGGGTGCAGCGCGTTGGGTATACAGGGCAGCTTGAGGGCGAGCTGATCTCTGAAACCTACGAGACTGAATTGGAAACGCTTTCTGCGTGGATGGCTCAAGCAGATACCCGCGATGTTCTGCTTGACGGCAATGCGAACGAATTGGGTTTTGCATGGTTCCAGGAAGAAAACGGCAAGATCTGGTGGACGCTGGTGACCGGTAATGCAAACGGCACGATGGGCATTATTGTGGCCAACACGGCATTAGGCGCATCCGTTAGCAGCGAGATGGACGGCATTTCTGAGACACCGCTTCAATAAGCGGGCCGTTGCCGAAGGGGGGCGCATAGCCCCCATCTTGTTACGCAACAGGTGCCTGATCAGGGTAGAATGTGAATCGGAGTGGCCGGTTTCACCATGGAATAGATCACTTCTATTTCGCGGTCTCGCACTGCGATGCAGCCAAACGTCCAATCGCCTTTGTTTTTGCCCTTCCAATACGACCGACCGTGGATGAAAATGTCGCCGCCCGGCGGCTGACCCACTGCCTGCGCAAAGGCACGGTCGGCATCGTTAGGGTAAGAAATTCCAACCGACAGGTGATAATTGCTGCGCGGGTTCTTGTGGCTGATGAAATATGTGCCTTCCGGCGTTTTGCCGTCGCCCTCGAACTGCTTGTGGCCAACGGGGGCAAAGCCTAATGCGACATCATAGGCTTCAAGGACGTCAGCATTGTGCAGCAAGTATAATTTGCGCGCGCCCTT
>JBAVTI010000390.1:0-1757 GCA_049696055.1 Paracoccaceae bacterium
ATGACGAAGCGGGCGACGGCACCACCACCGCGACGGTTCTGGCGCAGGCCATCGTCAAGGAAGGCATGAAGGCGGTTGCCGCCGGCATGAACCCGATGGATCTGAAGCGCGGCATCGACATGGCGACCGCCAAGGTCGTTGAAGCGATCAAGGCGGCTTCGCGTCCGGTCAAGGACACCGCCGAAGTTGCGCAGGTTGGCACCATCTCGGCCAACGGCGAAGCGGAAATCGGTCGGCAGATCGCTGATGCGATGCAGAAAGTCGGCAACGAGGGCGTGATCACCGTCGAAGAGAACAAGGGTCTGGAAACGGAAACCGAAGTCGTCGAAGGCATGCAGTTCGACCGCGGCTACCTGTCGCCTTACTTTGTGACCAACCCTGACAAGATGGTTGCGGATCTGGAAGACTGCCTGATCTTGCTGCACGAAAAGAAACTGTCGTCGCTGCAGCCAATGGTTCCGTTGCTGGAAGCCGTTATCCAAAGCCAAAAGCCGCTGATCATCATCTCGGAAGATGTTGAAGGCGAAGCATTGGCGACGCTGGTGGTGAACAAGCTGCGCGGCGGCCTGAAAATCGCGGCTGTCAAAGCACCCGGTTTCGGCGATCGTCGCAAGGCGATGCTGCAGGATCTGGCTGTGCTGACCGGTGGTCAGGTAATCTCTGACGATCTGGGTATGAAGCTTGAGAATGTCACCATCGACATGCTGGGCAAAGCCAAGAAAGTAACGATCACCAAAGACAACACCACCATCATTGATGGTTCGGGCGACAAGGCCGAGATCGCAGCGCGCGTCAGCCAGATTCGCACGCAGATCGAAGAAACCACTTCGGATTACGACAAAGAGAAACTGCAAGAGCGCGTGGCCAAACTGGCTGGCGGTGTTGCTGTTATCCGCGTTGGCGGCATGACCGAGATCGAAGTGAAAGAGCGTAAAGACCGCGTTGATGACGCGCTGAACGCAACCCGCGCTGCCGTTCAAGAAGGCATCGTGGTTGGCGGCGGTGTGGCGCTGATGCAAGCGGCCCATGCGCTTGACGGCGTGACCGGTGCCAATGCCGATCAAAATGCCGGTATTGCGATTGTGCGTCGCGCACTGGAAGCACCGCTGCGTCAAATCGCGCAGAACGCTGGTGTTGATGGTGCCGTGGTTGCGGGCAAAATCCGCGAAAGCAAAGACAAGACCTTTGGTTTCAACGCTCAGACCGAAGAATATGGCGACATGTTCAAATTCGGCGTGATCGACCCGGCCAAGGTTGTGCGGATTGCACTGGAAGATGCGGCTTCGGTCGCGTCGCTGCTGATCACCACCGAAGCCATGATCGCGGATCGCCCAGAGCCTAAGTCGGGCGCTGGCGGCGGCGGTATGGGCGGCATGGGCGGCATGGACGGCATGATGTAACATCATGCTTTGCATGATGTGATCATCCGTTCCCGCTTGGGACGTTTGGGAAAGGGCGCACTTCGGTGCGCCCTTTTCATTTGCGGCGGCGCGTCCGTTTGTGGCGGGGGCGGCACGGTTTTTTGGGGTTAAAGCGTCTTGACCATACGGTGGGCAAGCTGGGTTTTCTGGCCCAGCGTCACCGGACCATTGACGCGGGCGAGGCGGAAACCCTCCCGCTCCCAGAAGGCGCGGCCTTTGGGATTGGCATCAAGCACCGCAAGGAAAAGCTGCCTGGCCCCGCCGCTACGTGCGAGTTCTTCAAGATGCCGCAGCAGCGTGACGCCCGCCCCCTTGCCACGGGCCCGGGCGCTGACC
>JBAVTI010000391.1:0-8231 GCA_049696055.1 Paracoccaceae bacterium
GGTTAATGCGGCGAAAAACTCGGTGATCATCGGGTTTTTTGCGACAATTTTGGCGACGTTTCTGGGCACGCTGGCAGCACTTGGTCTGTCGCGCCCCGAAATGCCGTATCGCCGGGCGATCATGGCGATTCTGATCTCGCCGATGATTGTGCCGGTGATCATCATCACGCTTGGTCTGTTCTTCTTCTACTCGGCGATCGAAGTGAACAAGTGGGGCGTGCCTTATCTGGGTGTGATCATGGCCCACGCGACCTTGGGTATTCCGTTTGTGATCATCACGGTAACGGCGACCTTGTCGGGGTTTGACCATTCCTTAAGCCGGGCGAGTGCCAGCCTGGGTGCGTCGCCGTCGACCACGTTTTTCAAGATCATCATGCCGTTGATCACACCGGGTATGGTGTCGGGGGCATTGTTCGCTTTTGTCACCTCGTTTGACGAGGTGGTGGTGGTGCTGTTCGTGGGCAAGAACGACGAGCAGACCATTCCGCGCCAAATGTGGAACGGCATCCGAGAAGCGATATCGCCGGCGATCCTGTCAGTGGCGACGCTGCTGGTGATTGTGTCGGTGGGGTTGCTGTTCACGGTGGAAGTGTTGCGGCGGCGGTCAGAGCGGCTACGAGGCGTTACGCCGAACTGAGGGGGGCCGAAAATCCCTTGGGTCCGGCGCAAGTCAGGGCAGGATTTGCAGCCACATCCAGACGGTGCCGATTGACGCGGCGGTGGCCAATAGCACGGCTGAAGCCGCCACGCGTTTGGCAGCACCATACATATGTGCAAACAGGTAGGCGTTGACGCCGGGGGCCATGGCACCAGTGACCACGGCAGAGCGCATTTGATCGGTGGTCAAGCCAAAGGCAAAGCGGCCAAGGCCGTAGGTGATGGCGGGATGCACAATCAAGGCGATGACGCAGACCATGGCGATGGCGCGCATATCGCCTTCGGGGCGGTAGCGAAACAGCACCCCTCCCAGGCCGAAAAGCGCGGCTGGAATGGCGGCGCGCACCATCATATCAACCGCAGACCAGACGAAATTGGGGAGTGGCAGGCCGGTCAGGTTGACGATGAAGCCCGCAGCAATGCCAAGCACGAGCGGTTGTTGAAAGATCGCTTTGATGATCTGGCGGGCAAGGGCGGTGGTGGTCATGCCAGAGCCATGGCTGCGGGCAAGTTCCATCGCGGTGATGCCGATGGCGTAAAGCAGCGGCGAGTGGATCGAAATGATGGCGTAGTTTCCCGCCAGTGCAGCCGTGCCATAGGCGCGTTCGGTGATCGGCAGGCCCAGCAGCAGCGAGTTGGAAAACATGCAGGCAAAGCCGATGGCGACGGCGTCGGTGGCACTGCGCCCGAACAAATGCCGCGCACCGAGATAGCCAAGCGCAAAGCCGCTGATGGCACCGGCGTAAAAGCTGGCGAACAGGCCTGCATCATAGGCACCAGCAAGGTCGAGTTGGGCAATAGAGCGGAACAGCAGGGTTGGCACCGCAAAGTTTTGCGCGAACCGCATGATGCCGTCGACAGCACTTTCGTTGAACAATTGAACGCGGGCAGCGACGTAGCCAAAGCCGATGACAAGAAAAACCGGAAGGATAACGTCGAGCAGGGCGCTCATGCGGGAAGCTCGATTACCATGCCGTCATGTGCGGGGCGGATGTGGGGTGGCAGCTCGGCGGCAAGCGTCGCGTGGTCGAGGTCGATGTGCATATTGGTCAGCACCGCAGATTTCGGTGCGGCGCGGGCGATCCATTCCAGTGCCAAGGCCAGGTGGATATGGGTCGGGTGCGGTTTGCGGCGCAGGGCGTCGAGCACCCAGATGTCAAGGTTTTCCAGCAGCGGCCATGCCTCATTTGGCAGTGCCACCACGTCTGGCAGGTAGGCAAGTGCGCCGATGCGAAACCCCAGCGCGTCGATCGAGCCATGGTCGGCGCGAAAGGGTTGTAGCGTGATATCGCCGCCCGCACCGGAAATGGTGAACGGGCCTTTAATGGTGTGCAGATCGAGAATGGGCGGGTAAGGCGAGCCTTCGGGCTGCACAAAAGCATAGGCAAACCGCGACAGCAGCGCCGTTTGGGTCTCGCTGTCGGCCCAGACGGGCAAGCGGTGGCGCAGGTTGAACACGACCTGGCGCAGATCATCAAGCCCATGCACATGGTCAGCGTGGGAATGGGTATAGGCCACCGCGTCCAGTGTGCCGATACCCGCATCCAGCAATTGGTCTCGCATGTCGGGCGAGGTGTCGATCAGTACCCGCGTGGTGCCTTGGTCGGTAAGGCGTTCCACCAGCATCGAGCAGCGGCGGCGGCGGTTTTTGGGGTTGGCAGGATCGCAGTCGCCCCAATCGCCACCAAGGCGCGGCACCCCGCCCGACGAGCCGCAGCCAAGGATGGTGTAACGCAGCGTCGCCATCATGCGGCCTTCCAGAACAGTCGGTTGAAGTTCGCGGTGGTGGCCGCGGCAAAGTCTTCAAGGCTAAGTCCGAACACCTCGGCCCCGGTTTTGGCGGTGAAGGCGGTATAGGCAGGCTCGTTGCGGCGGCCACGGTAGGGCGGCGGGGCAAGGTAGGGGCTGTCGGTTTCCAAAAGGATGCGGTCGAGCGGGGCGGCAGCGAAAATCGCGCGCAGTTCGGACGATTTGGGGAAAGCGGCGATGCCCGACATCGAGAGATAAAACCCAAGGTCCAGGGCGGTTTTGCCCAAGGCGGCAGAAGAGGAAAAGCAGTGCATGACGCAGGAGTAGGGGGCGGCCGCGTATTCGGCAGTCAGGATGCGGGCCATATCATCGTCGGCGGCGCGGGCGTGGATGATCAGGGGCAGTTTGGTTTGGCGTGCAGCCTCGATATGCACCGCCAAACTTTGCTTTTGCGCCGCCATGCTCTCGGCGGAATAGTGGTAATCAAGGCCGGACTCGCCGATGCCGACGAATTTGGGGTGCCGGGCGAGGGCGACCAGTTCGGCGACGGTTGCCATCGGTTCTTCGCCCGCAGACATCGGGTGGGTGCCCGCGGCGTAGAACACGCCGGGGTTGGCCTCGGCAATGGCACGCACACGGGGTTCGTGTTTCAGGCGGGTGCAGATGGTGACCATGCGCGACACGCCAGCGGCATGGGCGCGGGCGATGATTTCAGGAAGCTCGGTTTCGAAATCGGGGAAGTCCAGATGGCAATGGCTGTCTACGATCTCGGGGGGCATTTGGCTACCTTTGGGCGAGCATTCCCGCCGTCTCGTCAATCTTCAGAACCATATCCAACAGAAGCGCGGCAGGGTCAAGGTTGACCGCTTTGCCACGGCGGGCGCGCAGACCAAGGGTTTGCGCAAGGTCGGCCCATTTGCCAGCTGCCGCCGGGGTGGGGCCCAGACGGGCGATCAGTTCGGCCTCGCCTGCGCAAGCTTCGGGTGGGCAATAGCCATGCGTCCCGGCGCGGGCGATGCGGGCAAGAAACAGGTCGATCAGCGTCAGGATCAGATCAAAACGCGGCTCGTTGGCTTTGCCGACACCAAGCTCGGCGAGGGCAAGGGCGCGCGGGCGATCCAGCCGGGGCAGGGTGGCGAACAGGGCGATGATGGCCTGATAGAGCTTGATGCCATCAAGGTTGATAAAGCGGATCGCCTCGCCCACCGACCCCCCTGCCAGTTCGGCGAGGGCCTGGACCTCGGGCAGGGTCACTTCGGCACCGGCGGCGGCAAGGGCTTTTGCCATCAGATCGGGGGGCAGGGTGCCCACGCGCAACTCGCGGCAGCGCGAGCGGATGGTGGGCAGCAGGCGAAACGGTTGGTGCGAAATCAGCAACAAGGTAACGCCCGCGGGCGGTTCTTCCAGCAGCTTGAGCAGGGCATTTGTGGCGCCGACCGACATCTCATCGGCGCAATCAATGATGGCGACACGGCGGCCACCATCGGCAGACGATAGGGTAAAGGCGCTTTTCATGGCGCGCACTTCATCGACGCGAATATCAGCCGAGAGGCCAGAACCAGAGGTATTCACCCCCCGGCGCAACAAAAACAGCCGGGTTTCCGATAGCGCCATGGTGCGGCGGATGATCGGGTGATCGGGGGAAATATCAAGGCTGGTGGGGGGCGGTGGGGCGAACATGCCGCCATCGTCGTCGGGTGTGGCCAGCAGAAAGCGGGCAATTTTCCACGCAAGGGTGGCTTTGCCGACCCCCCGCGGGCCAGTGATCAACCAGCCGTGGTGCAACCGACCCGAGTTGAAGCTGGCAAGGAATTCGGCCTCGGCGGCGGCGTGGCCCAGCACCTGCAAGGTTTCACGCGGATGGGGGGCACCCTCGACGCGGTCAGGTTCGGGCAGGTCTTCGATCGGGGCTTTGGCCATGCTTACCGCGCCAAATGGGCGAGCGCCACGCGCAGCACGTCGGCGGCGACGGTTTCGGGCGGGCGGTTACCGTCGATGATGCGAAAGCGGTCGGCGTGGGCGGCAGCAAGGGCCAGAAAGCCCGCGCGCATTTTCGATTGCAGGGAAAGCCCCATGTCTTCAAAGCGTTGCTCGGCAGTTTGGCGGGCGACGGCACGGCCAAGACCCAAGGCGGGGTCGAGGTCGATCAGCAGGGTCAGGTCGGGTTCGACCCCGATCATCAGGGTGTGCAGGGCGTCAACCGTGGCGGCCAGATCGCCGCGCGAAATGCCTTGATACATCCGGGTGCTATCGGCAAAACGGTCGGTGATCACCACCTCGCCGCGCGTGAGGGCCGGGCGGATGGTCTTTTCCAGATGGTCGCGGCGGGCGGCGGTGAACAAAAGGATCTCGGTTTCGGGTGACCAGCGATCGGGGTTGCCTTCCAGCACGAGACGGCGGATTTCTTCGGCGCCGGGGCTGCCGCCGGGTTCGCGGGTCAGGGTGACGGTGTGGTCAAGCCCGCGCAAAGCCTCGGCCAAAAGCCGGGCTTGGGTGCTTTTGCCCGAGCCGTCGATGCCTTCAAAACTGATGAATCGGCCGTTTGGCATTTACGAGGCGGGTGCCTCGGTCGGCCAGAACCGCTTGGTCAATACTTGCGCGGCAGTGGTCAGGCGGTTAACAAAGCCGCCCTTGGCCACCGCAGCTTCGGCCACCAGCGGGATGCGGGCGTCTGGCAAATTGGGGATATGAACCACCAGTTCGGCTACCTGTGCGCCCGCCTCGATCGGCGCGGACAACGGGCCGGTATATACCACCTCGGCGGTCATCTGGTCTTGCACCAGAGCGGGCAACAGGCGCTTTACATCCGTCGCGGCGACAAGGCCAACAGTGGCGGCATCCCCCATCCAGACATCTGCCTGCGCCACGCGCACGCCAGCCTTGATGACGGTTTTCATTGAAAACTGTCGGAAAGCCCAGTTCACAATGCGTTCGGATTCCTCGGCGCGGTCTTTTTCCGATGCAAGGCCGGTGATGGCGAAAACCACCCGGCGGTCGCCCTGAACCGCCGAGCCGACAAGGCCATATCCTGCCTCGGCGGTATGGCCGGTTTTCAGGCCGTCAGCGCCAATATTAAGCTTTAACAAAGGGTTGCGGTTAAAGCGGTTATCGGGTGCGCGGTCGGCAAAGTTGTATTCGGTCTGGGCGAACACCGGGTAATATTCGGGGAATTCCTCGATCAGGCGGGTAGCGAGGATGCCAAGGTCATGCATGCTCATGCGGTGGATCGGGTCGGGCCAGCCGCTGGCATTGGCAAAGGTGGATTGCGTCATCCCCAAGGCTTTGGCGCGTTCGGTCATCTGGGCCGCAAAGGCGTCTTCGGTGCCAGACAGCCCTTCGGCCACCACAACGCAGGCGTCATTGCCCGAATTGATGATCATGCCGTGGATCAACTGCTCGACGGTTGGGCGATCTTGCTCATTGAGGAACATGGTCGAGCCTTGCATCGCTTTGGCCCGCGATGAGACGCCAAAAGTGGTGTCCATCGTCACGCGACCGTCACGCAGGGCCTCGAACAGCATGTTGATGGTCATCAGTTTCGACATGGATGCCGGGGGCACCGGTTGGTCGGCGTTTTTGTCCATCAGCACCGTATGGGTGGTGACGTCATAGACCCAAGCCGCGGTGGCTTGGGTCTCGAAGGCCTGCGCGGGTAGGCCGAAAGCCAGCATCACGATCAGACAAAAGCGGTGCAGCATCGGGTCAGGCTCCGTTGTTCAGACGCAAGGGGCGTCAGCGAGACAGGTAGTAGGCATCGGTGAAGCCAAGTCCTTTGACCTTGGCCAAAAGCGCCGCTTTATCGCCGCTGCCGGTGGCAATCACGCTCCAAAACGCTTTGCCTTGGGTCTTGCCCGGCGTGACGGTGGCGGCGACGCCAGCCTTGCCAAGACTATCTGCCGCGCGTTTGGCATTGGCCTCGACGCTAAAAATCCCGATCTGGATGGCAAGGTTGCCGCCAGCAGCGGGGGATGGGGTGGCAGCGACTGCAGCGGGTTTAACACTTGGGGCCGCCACTGCAGCGGGTTTGGCGCCGGGTTTTGCCGAAGGCACAGGTTTTGCGCCCGGAGCGGGTGTGTCGCCTGCAGCATCAATCGCAGCCCCGGCAATCGCACCAAGCGCGGTGGTTTCGACGGTTTCTGCGGCGTCAAGGATGGGTTTGGACGCATCGGGCGCCGCAGTCGGCACTTCTTCGCGGCGCAAGGCGGTGACGTTCAGCTTGGCCGGTTGGCCCGCAAGCAGCCCAAGCGCCGATGCAGCATCCGACGAGATTTGCAGCTTTGGCCCCGGGTTTTCGCGTTCACGCCGGAACAGCGCACCGATCACGAATTTGCCATTGCCGGGGTTGCGCAGGATCACCCGTTCCGGATCAACCGCATCAGGCGAGGCTACCCAGACGCCACCCAATGACGGGCGGCCATCCCAAAGCGCTTCATCGGTGACCTGAAATACTTCGGGCGCTTCGACATCACGGTCGACCAACCGGGTAGAGGTTGAAGGCGTGGCCGGACCTGCGTCTGCAGGTTTAGGCTTACCAGCCAACGTGGCCTCTGCGCCAGCTTCGTCTGCTGGTTTATCCTTTTTGGCGAAGGGGTTAGATCCTTCCACACAGGCGGTCAAGCTAACCGTCGCTGTCAAAGCCAAGACCAGATTTCTGATCACTGTAACTGCCATTCCAAGCCCCCAATGCCGCGCGTATTCTATGACGCGCTTGTCGTGATCCGCTCGATCCGGGCCGAAACAGCCCATTTCGCAATGCATTGCGCCTTTTCGCGCAGGGGACATCATACCGATTGCAAGTGCCGCTGGAAAGGGTTCCGGACACTTTCGGCGGAATTCGGCGAAAGGGTTGCAGGTTCGCCGCGTCCTGAATTCAGCCTGCGCATTTGACGTCGCTGCGCACCCCCTTTCAGAATCGTTTATCCCCGGCTATCTGGGGGCGTCGGAGGAGTGGCAGAGCGGTTTAATGCACCGGTCTTGAAAACCGACGTAGGTGAAAGTCTACCGTGGGTTCGAATCCCACCTCCTCCGCCATCATCCCCCTTGCGAACCGCTGCCGCTCCTATGCCGGGCGCGGAAGTTTCCGTGTTTTCAAAGGGGTTTGCGGGAACCGTCCGAACCTCAGAGACCGCACGCCGGGCCCGTTTCGGGCTCTGAATGGCGCTTCGGCTCAGGTCGAGCGAACCTCGACGGAGTGGGTCCGGTTATAGTTTATTGCGCGTTTCCATGGGTTTGGCGTTCAACTCCACCAAAACCCTGCATTGCTTCCCCAACGCCCCCGTTGGGTTCAGAGCCAAGACGCGCGGTAGGCATGTCGGATGGGACACCAGCGTAAAGGGGCGGAACGGTGAGGACGGTTTACATCGCATTTCCGCCGATGTCGCTGATGACAATCGCTTTTTCGGCGTCTAGCCTGGCGCGATGTCGAACGGGCCATGGACAGATGCGGAGAACGACCTGATCGTTGCGGATTACTTCGCGATGCTGGCTGCGGATGTCGCGGGCCAGCCCTACAACAAGGCCGAGCACAATCGCGTTCTGCAGGCCCACATCGACCGCAATCGCAGTTCCATCGAGTTCAAGCACCAGAACATCAGTGCGGCACTGCAGGGCCTTGGTGAAACGTGGATCCCCGGCTACAAGCCTGCCGTCAACTTGCAGATGACCCTGGTCGATGCGGTGGCGCGCTGGCTCGCGCTCAATCCGGCCTGGTTGGGCCGGAGGCCAGGCGCGCGCAAAGCGACGGGTATGGCCGACATGGCCCGGCTGTGGATCGGACCGCCACCGACGCAGTCAAACCAGCCCCCGCCGGCCGAGCTGGACCAGAT
>JBAVTI010000392.1:0-8195 GCA_049696055.1 Paracoccaceae bacterium
CATCGCCTACGACGAACTGATCAAGTCCTGGCAAAACTAATACCAACGGGCGGGGAATAACCCCCCCGCCCGTTTTTTCTTTGTTCAAATACTCCCCGCGGAGCGTTCGGTGCTGGACATTGGAGCCTCCGGCGGGAGTATTTTGACAAAGAAAAAGCGAAAGAAGCGGCGTGCCATGAAACATATTCTTGCCATTGATCAGGGCACTACCTCGTCACGCGCGATTGTGTTTGATGCCAGGTTGCGGGTCGTGGCGAGCGCGCAAGAGGAATTTGTGCAGATTTTTCCGGCGTCGGGGTGGGTGGAGCATGATCCATCCGACCTGTGGTCAACGGTGGCGGGCACGGCGCGGGCGGCGATTGAAAAAGCCGGGATCAATGTGGCGGACATTGCGGCGATCGGCATTACCAATCAGCGCGAAACGACGATTATCTGGGATCGGGCGACGGGTCAGCCCATCCATAACGCCATCGTCTGGCAAGATCGGCGCACGGCTGACATCTGTGATGCGCTAAAGGCGGCGGGGCATGAGGCGATGATCACCGCGCGCACCGGTTTGCTGCTCGACCCGTATTTCTCGGCGACCAAGGTGAAGTGGTTGCTGGACCATGTGGAAGGTGCGCGGGCGCGGGCCGAGGCGGGGGAATTGTGCTTTGGCACGGTGGACAGTTTTCTGATCTGGAAGCTGACCGGGGGCCGAGTGCATGCGACCGATGCCACCAACGCGGCGCGCACCATGCTTTACAATATCCGTGACGGGCATTGGGATGCCGAGATTTGCGGGCTGTTGGGGGTGCCGATGGCGATGCTGCCGCAGGTGCGTGATTGCGCTGCGGATTTTGGCATGACGCGGGCCGATTTGTTTGGCCGCGAGATACCGATTTTGGGGGTGGCGGGGGATCAGCAGGCGGCGACCGTCGGTCAGGCGTGTTTTGCGCCGGGGATGATGAAAGCAACCTATGGCACAGGGTGTTTTGCGCTGTTGAACACCGGCGATCAGATGGTGACCAGCCAGAACCGGTTGCTGACGACGATTGCCTATCAGTTGGATGGCAAGCCGACCTATGCGCTGGAAGGCTCGATCTTCATTGCGGGGGCGGTGGTGCAATGGCTGCGCGATGGATTGAAGATTATCCGCGAGGCGCGCGAGACGCAGCCTTTGGCCGAAGCGGCTGATCCGACGCAGGATGTGGTTTTGGTACCCGCGTTTACCGGCCTTGGTGCACCCTATTGGCGGCCCGATTGTCGCGGGGCGATTTACGGATTGTCGCGCAATTCCGGCCCGGCCGAGTTGGCGCGGGCGGCGTTGGAAAGCGTGGGGTATCAGACCCGCGATTTGCTGGAGGCGATGAAGGCGGATTGGGGGGCAGCGGCGGATGGGGTCTTGCGCGTAGACGGCGGCATGACGGCATCCGATTTTGCGATGCAGTTTTTGTCGGATATTCTGGGGGCACCGGTGGATCGGCCGCAGGTGACCGAAACCACCGCTTTGGGGGTGGCGTTTTTGGCGGCGATGCAGGCCGGGATCTGCGAAGGGCCAGAGGCCTTTGCCAAGAGCTGGGCGCTGGAGCGGCAGTTTGAGCCGGGGATGGATGCGGCAACCCGCGGTGCCAAATATGCGCGCTGGGGGCGGGCGGTGCGGGCGACAATGTCGATATGAGCGGGTTTAGCATTATCACTCCGGGTCGGATTTTGTTTGGGCGCGGCATGGGGGCGCAGGCGGCGGGGCTGACGCTGGGGTTTGGCGCGCGGGTGTTGCTGGTGACCGGGGGGAACATGGACCGGGCGCGTTGGCTGATCGATGATCTGACGATGCAGGGGGCCGAGGTGCAGGTTTGGCCCTGTAAGGCAGAGCCGGACCTGCCGGGGCTGGAAGCCGCGATTTGGCAGACGCGGGGCTTTGACCCACAGGTGGTGGTGGGGTTTGGCGGTGGCGCGGCACTGGATCTGGCCAAGGCTTTGGCGGGGTTGATACCGGCACCGGGCGGACCGATGGACCATCTGGAAGTGGTGGGCAGGGGGCTGCCGCTGACCGTGGCCCCCTTGCCGTTCATCGCCATTCCGACCACGGCGGGAACCGGGGCCGAGGTCACCAAGAATGCGGTGATCGGCCTGCCAGACCATGGCCGCAAGGTCAGTTTGCGCGATGATGCGATGATGGCGCGGGTGGCGATTGTCGACCCAAACCTGACGGACGGCTGCCCAAGGTCGGTGACGCTGGCCTCGGGGTTGGATGCGGTCACACAGGTGATCGAGCCCTATGTGTCGTGCCGGGCGACGCTTTATACGGATGCGATTGCGAGGCCGGCGATCCCGATGGGGTTGGCGGCGTTGCAGGCGTTGATGCGGGCCGAGGATGCGGGGGCGCGGGACGATCTGGCTTGGGTCAGCTTGTCGGGTGGCTTGGCGCTGGCGAATGGGGGGTTGGGCGCGGTGCATGGTTTGGCCGGGGTAATCGGCGGGCTGACTGGTGCCGCGCATGGTGCGATTTGCGGGGTGTTGCTGGCCCCGGTTTTGGCGATGAACGCCGCCCGCGCGCCGGGGGGCAGCGTGGCCGCTGCGCGGTTGGCCGAGGTTTTGGGCATGATTGGTGCGGCGTTTGAAGTGCCTGCTGATCAGGCGGCGGATCGGTTGGGTGCGTGGGCGCAGGCGGCGGGCTTGCCACGGCTGACGGCGCTGGGGGTGACGGCGGATCAGCGGGTGGCGGTGGCCGAGGCGTCGGCGGTGTCTTCGTCGATGAAGGGCAATCCGGTGGGGCTGAGCGTGGAGGATCTGGTGGCGGTGATGGCGGCTGCCGGGTAGCGCATTTCAGGCAAAAGTGGCCACCGGTTTTGCCGCGTGAAATGCGGGTAAAATGCCTTAATTGGGCAGGCGGTAATCGGGCATGGCGCTTTGCGCGATAACCCGGCGGCCATTCGGCAGATCGTTGCCGTCAAGTTTGAAGGCAATTTCCTCTGGCGTCAGGCCATAATGCTGCCAGCGCGCGGTCAGGCGGTTGCGCAGCGTCGCCTCAGGCGTGTCGATCATAACGGTCAGATCAAACAAGGGGCGCAAGCTGGACCACGGGGCATCACGCAGCAAAAGGTAATTGCCCTCGGCCACGATCAGCCCGACCGATTGCGGGATCAGGCGGGCACCGGCGCGGGCGATCTCGATGTTGCGATCAAACACCGGAACGGCAACCGCAGCCTCGTCGCGGGCACGCAGGCGGATCAGCATGTGGCGCAGGCCGCCGACATCGAAGGTGTCGGGCGCGCCTTTGGTCGGGCGCAGCCCCATCGGGACCAACAGCAAGTCGTCGTAGTGATAGCCGTCCATCGGCAACAGTGCAGCAAAGCCGGGGCGCTGTGCGTTCACCGCCTCGACCAGCTGTTCGGCCACGGTAGATTTGCCCGACCCCGGCGCACCAGCGATGGCTATGATGGTGCGTCGGGTGGGATCGCGGCCCAAAGCCAAGGCTTCCAGACTGGCGAGGTCGATAAGGGGGGCGGGTGTGGGCATAGGCTTAGATTAGCCCATATTGATGCGCCTTGCCACGCAGGAACGGCAGGCCGTTATCCATCACCTCGGCGTGGTCTTTGGCAACGGGACGCCAGACCGACAGGCCATAGGCCAGATCTGGCGGCATGTTGATAAAACTTTCCATCGCCAGCCCGCCTTTGAAACCGATGGCGGCGAGGGCGGCATAAATCTCGTCCCAATCGCAGGTGCCCCAGCCCGGCACGCCCCGGTCGCTTTCCGACAGGTGGATGTATTTGATATGCTCTCGCGAATCGAGAATGCCGTTGGCGGCACCCTTTTCCTCGATATTCATGTGATAGGTGTCCATGTGGATGAACATGTTTTCGGCACCAACCTTTTCGATCATTGCACGCGCTTGCCAACCGGTGTTCAGAAGGTGGGTCTCGTAGCGGTTCACCGGTTCGATACCAAACAACAGGCCACGGGTTTTGGCATGGGCGGCGGCGGCCTTAAGCGTGCGGGCGACGTTGTCGAGTTCGGTCTGCGTCGGCGGCAGGCCCGTGCGCTCGCCGATGCCACCGTAAGTCACGCCTGATAGCGCCTCGCAGCCCATCTCGGCGGCTTTGTCGATGGCGATTTTCAGGTGCGCAATGCCGGCATCAGGGTGCTTCGAGGGCCAGCACGGCTCGGGCAGACCCAAGGAAGCCACCGCATGCAGGCCTGATTTTTCCAACAAGGCGCGGGTGTGCGGCGCATCAATGCGGTCGGGGTGCAGCAGCGCGATTTCCACGAAATCCATTTTGTAATGCACGGCGGCGGCAACGGATCGTTCGGCCCCATCCTTGTCCCATGCCATTGTCCACATTGAGGTATGTACGCCAAAGCCACGCATGATCAGCCCTTTCCTTTTTTGTAATTTCGCAGCCGCGCGGCCAATGCGCGCAGCACCATCACCCCGATCAGGAACAGGCCCCAAACGGCGGTCGAAAGATGTTGGTTGGCCCCCAGCAGGTTCAACCCCGACGACAGCACTTGCAGGATCACCAAGGCAATCACCACCGGAACCACGCGGCCAAAGCCGCCAAATGGGTCTACCCCGCCCAGGAAACAAGCCAGAACGGTGATCAGCAGCAGTGCCTCGCCGTGGCCGACACGCACCGAGTTAAAGCGCGACAGCATCAAAATCCCCGCCACCGCGCAGATCAGCCCTGAGAATGTATAGATCAGCACAAGGGTGCGTTTGGTGTGCAGACCGGAATATTCGGCGGCGCGGATGTTCGAGCCGATCATGTAAACTGCAAAGCCGTGGCGGGTGCGGGTCAACATGATGTGCCAGACCAAGGCTGCACACAGGAACAAGATAAGTGGCGCAGGCAGGCCAAGGATCGAGCCGTGGCCGATAGGGGCGATAAAGCTGGGAAAGCCCGAGATATCGCCGCCGCGGGTCAGAAACTCGCCCAGACCGCGCAGGAAAATCATCATCGCCAGCGACACAAGGATGGGATGCGCACCGATATAGGCGATCACAAAGCCCATCACCGCACCCGCCGCCGCCCCTACCGCCAGCGCCAGCACCACGCCCAGGATAAACGCCCCCGGCCCTGCATCAACGCCGCCATATTGCAGTAGCACCCATGCCAACGTCAGGCCTGCAATATTGGCGGTATAGATGATGGCAAGGTTGAAGCCGCCCGAGATGATCGGCACCAGCATCGCCAGCGTCAATAGCCCAAGTTCCGGTAGTTGGAACGCCATCGACCCAAGGTTTGCGCCGCTCAGAAACCGAGGCGCAAAAATGCCAAACAGCGCCACCACGATGGCAAGAAACGCCAGCAGGGCGGGCACTTCGGGGCCAAGCGCGTGTTTGGCTTTTGCGATGAGACCGCTCATGTCATTGCCCCCCGCGCCGAATGCCGGCCCCGCGTGACAGCGACAGGCTGGAGGTGGAAATGGCGATCAGGATGGTGGCGCCGACGATCATTTTAAAGGCATAGGGCGACACGCCCAGCAGGTTCAGCCCGTTTTGCGTGATGGCAACCAACAGCACCCCCATCACACAGCCCATGATCGAGCCGCGCCCGCCACCCAACCGCGCACCGCCCAAAACCACGGCGGCAAGCACGTCAAGCTCGCGGCCGATCAGGGCGTTTGGCACTACTTCGCGGGTGATATTGGCCTGCATCAGGCCGCCGATGCCCGCCATCATGCCGCACCAGCCAAAGGCGATGAACTGCATAGCGGCGATATTGACGCCCGCCCGCCGCGCGCCCTCGGCATTGTCGCCAAAGGCGTAAAGCTGGCGGCCCGTGGTGGTGTGGCGGATCAACGCCCAGGTGGCGGCGACGCAAACCGCCATGACTGCGACGGTCAGGGTTAACTCTGACCAGGTGCCATCGGCGGATTGGTGTTCAAACAAGATCACCCGCCCACTCCACCAGCCCGGCAGATCATAGATGAACCGACCGGAGGTGAAAAACATCAAGAGCCCGAAAAAGGCGTTGAAGGTGGCGATGGTGATGACGATGGATATGATGCGAAAGCCGTGGATCAGGGCGGCATTGATAAAGCCAAGCCCCGCGCCGATACCGCCCGCCACGATGAACCCGATCGCCCAGTTGCCACCACCAATGGCCGCAAAGGCATAGACCGCAAGATATTGCACCACCGACGCCGCCACGGCGAAGGAAATGTCGATCCCCCCGGCGATCAGCACCACCAACAGGCCCACCGCCCAGATCACATTGACCGAATTGTTGTTCATCAGCGAGGTCAGGTTGGCCAGCGTCAGGAATTGATCCGACGCAATGCCCAAGCCCGCGCAGAGCAGGGCCAGAACGACAAACAGCCGCGCCTCGGTGGGGTAACTGCGCAGGAATTCACGCATAGATCGCGGTCTCCAATTCGGTCAGCGCAAGGCGGCGCGGGTCATGTTCGGCCACGATACGGCCAGCCGCCATATGCAACACGCGGTCGGCGTTGAAATACACTTCTGGCACCTCGTCCGAGATCAGAAGGATGGCGATCCCCTTGTCGGCAAGCGCGCGAACAATCTCAAAGATACCCTCGCGCGCGCCGACATCCACGCCCACCGTTGGGCTATCAAGGATCAACAAACGCGGCTGGGTCGCCAGCCATTTCGCCAGCACGACCCGCTGTTGATTGCCGCCCGACAGGGTGGATACCGCATCTTGCGGGCGACCCACCTTGATGGCGAAATCGCGGATCCAATGATCCACCAGATCGGCCTTTTTCGTTTCGGAAATCAGACCCAAGGCGGTGCTGATGCGTGGCAAGACCGGCAGCACGATATTGTCGGCAATGGATTGCGGCTGGATCAGACCCAAAGACAGCCGGTCTTCGGAAACATAGGCAATTCCCGCCGCTACGGCATCGCGGTTGGACCGCAGCGCCAGCGGCTTGCCATCCAGATGCACGCGGCCCGCATCGGCGCGTGTCATGCCAAACAGCACATGCGCAAGCTCGGTGCGACCCGAGCCGATAAGCCCGGTAAGGCCAACAATCTCGCCGGCGCGGATCGTCAGGTTTACATCCTGAAACTCGCCGCGCCGGGATAGGTTTTCAACCTGCAACACCGGGCGCTGGGCCGCGCGATCACGGGCGCGCACCTCTTTTTCCAAGGCGCGACCGGTCATCAATTCGCCAAGGCGCGATTGTGACATCCCCTCGGCAGCAAAGACACCGACCAACTTGCCGTCACGCAAGACGGTGACTCTTTCAGCGATTTCAAGCACTTCGGCCAGGCGGTGTGACACAAAAACGATTGCCACCCCTCGCGCCGACAGTGCGCGCACCAGATCAAGCAGCGCATCGGTTTCGCTTTGGGTCAAAGACGCGGTGGGTTCATCCATGAAGATCAATTGCGCATCACCCGCCAAGGCCCGCGCAATCGCCACGATCTGACGGTCTGCGATGGGCAGGGTGCGCAGACGGGCATCGAGATCAAGGCGCACCCCCAAGGTGGCCAACACCTTGGCAGCCATTTCGCGCATCGCGCCATAGCGTACCCGGCGCGGGCGACCGCCCACCAGCGTATCAAAGGCGATGTTTTCGGCCACGGTCATTTCGGGAAACAGCGCCAGATCCTGCCAGATTACCGCAATCCCCATGGCACGGGCGGCGGTGGGGGTAATGGCGGAAACCGGGGTGCCAAAAATCTCTATCTCGGCGCCCGGATCGGGGGTGTAAACCCCGGTGACGATCTTGATCAGCGTGCTTTTGCCGCAGCCGTTTTCGCCCGCAAGGCAATGCACCTCGCCACGCCGCACCTCGAACGCCACGTCATCCAACGCACGCACGCCGCCAAAGGTCTTGGACACATGCGCCAGCCGCAGGGCAGGGGCCGCATCAGGTTGGGGCGTCAGGGGCTGCACGGATCACTCCAGATTGGTATGGTTGGCGCGCATGGCGTCGGCGCTGATGTTCAAGCGATTCTTCAGCTTTAGCACCATCACCTCGAACAGCACGAAAAGCGCGCCTTCAAACAGGCTGCCCATCGGCAGGACCGACGATTGCTTGTCGCCCTGATCATCAGCCATGGTTTGCGCAGGCAGCAGCACGATGTGATCGGCCAAGGCGGCACAGCGGCCCTTTGGCTGGGCGGTGATGAACAAGATCGCGGCGCCCGCCTCTTTCGCCACGCCCATCAGCGCCATCGCCGTCGAGATATAGCCCGGCCCGCAGGTCACGATGAAAAGATCGCCCTTTTCCACCGC
>JBAVTI010000393.1:0-1892 GCA_049696055.1 Paracoccaceae bacterium
CTCACCGCCCTGCTCGAAACCCAATCCGACCCCGCAAATGACGCCCTGAACGCCAAAATCATCCAAGCCATCAACCAATACTTCCCCAAAACCGCCTGGATTAAACAAAAACTGAACCGATCAAAACCGAACTGAGGCTTTGGGCATTGCCCTCAGGTCTGGCCGCCCCCTTGCCACATATGCGCAAAACGCAAGGTCACAGTCAGGGTGGCACCGGCCTTCCGCAGGCAGACAGCCAGCCCCGATGCGGCCACATCATTGTGACCGATCCTCCGGGTGACGCCGCGGCCGCTTTGCGGTATCAGAGGCCAAAGGGGAAGTGGAATGTTCGGAATTGACGTGATCGATGCAGGGTTAATGCCCGCTATGCTGGTGGCTCTGCTGGCGGGAATGCTGTCGTTCCTTAGCCCCTGTGTGTTGCCGATTGTGCCGCCCTACCTTGCTTATATGGGCGGAATTTCGATGGGCGAGATGGCGGGCACCAGCGGCCAACGCCGCGCGCCGTTACTGGCGGCGCTATTCTTTGTGCTGGGGCTTTCGACGGTATTTTTGTTTCTGGGGTTTACCGCATCGGTGTTCGGGGCGTTTTTCCTGCAGAACTCGACGATCTTTGCCACCATCGCCGGGGTGATTGTCATGGTCTTTGGGGCGCATTTCATTGGCGTCTTCCGCATTGGATTTCTGGATCGCGAGGTGCGGATGGATGCCGGTGACCGTGGCGGTTCGGCGTTTGGTGCCTATATTCTTGGCTTGGCCTTCGCCTTTGGCTGGACCCCCTGTATCGGCCCGCAATTGGGGGCAATCTTGTCGCTGGCGGCGTCCGAGGCCAATATTGCCCGCGGCACCACCTTGCTGGGGGTTTATGCGATCGGGCTTGGCACGCCTTTCTTGCTGGTTGCGGCGTTCTTTCCGCGTTTAAGTGGCCTGATGGGCTGGATGAAACGCCATACTGACCGGATCGAACGGATCATGGGGCTGCTCTTGTGGACCATTGGTCTGCTGATGCTGACGGGCGGTTTTTCCAGCTTTTCCTATTGGTTATTGGAAAATTTTCCGCTTCTTGGCCAGATCGGCTAAATTGCGTTTACCCGGCATCCACAGTTTTGCCAGATTGTCCGGGTAAGGCAGTGGTTTAGGCGGTATTTGGGCAGACGGGGGCCTCGGTTCATGATGCAAGACGGGGAAAAGAACCTGACAGCGCCCAGTTTTCGGCGTCGGGTTTTCTATATTCCCGGTTATGATCCCATTCATCCCCGTCGCTACCGCGAACTTTACCGAAAAGAGGCGGCGGCGCAGGCGGCGGTTTCCGGGCATCAGATTGTGCTGCGGCCAAAGAAGGTTCGCGGCCCCTATGGCTGGCACGTCGAGGCGGTTATCGAAGGGGCACCGGTCGACGCGGATGTCGAGGTTCTGGTTTGGTCTGATATTGTGCGCGGCTCGATGGATCAGGGTATTCCGGGCACCTATCTGCAACTTGTGCGTACCGCATGGGCCTATATCGGGTCGGGGGCGTTGTTTCGCCTGATGCGGTTGCGCAAAGGCCCGATCATTGCGGCGCTCTATCCGATTGTGATGCTGCTGGCGCAACTGGCAGTGGCCTGTGTTGCAGGCTGGGGTATCGGAGGGTTGGTGAACCAGTTAATCCCGCCCGTGCTTGGTGGTTGGCCGGGGGCAGGGGTGGCGCTGGCACTGGCGGTGTTGATCCTGCGATGGTTCCGGCGCAAGGATGGCAAGTTCTTTGCCTATTACCTGATGCACGATTATGCCTACACCGCGCAGTCAGGCGGGGCCAATCCGCCGGATCTCGAGGCACGGATGGCCGCATTCCGGATTTCAATTGCCGAGGCGATGCGGGGTGATTTCGACGAGGTTCTGGTGGTGGGCCATTCTTC
>JBAVTI010000394.1:0-2938 GCA_049696055.1 Paracoccaceae bacterium
GCAGCACTTCGCTGTCGACCAGCGGACACCCCGCCCGCGCCAATGCTGCACCAAACCCCTCCAGCCGCGCCTGTCCCATCACATCAGACCGCGACAACGCGCCGACAAACCCCGCCCGCCTGCGCCCGCGCCGCACCAAGAACTGCCCCATCTCAACGCCGCAATCATAGTGGTTGAACCCCACCGCCATATCAATCGGGCTGGTGGTCAGATCCCAGATCTCCACCACTGGCATCCCCGCATTGCGCAACAACTCGACCGTCGCCGCCGTATGGTTGCGCCCCGATAAGATCACCCCCGCAGGCCGCCACGATACAATCTGGCGCAGCCACGCCTCCTCTTCGTCAATCGAGTGATTATGGCTGCCGATCATGGTCTGATACCCCAGCCGCGACAGCGCCCGATCCACCCCATCCAGCACATGCCCAAACAGCCCCGAGGTCAGCCGTGGCACGCAAACCCCCACCAAAGTCGAGGCGGTATCCGATCCGAACGCCGCCGCCAGTCGATTCGGCACATAGGCAAGCCGCTCGGCCTCGCGCAGCACCCGCAGCTTTGTTTCATCCGAAAACCCCGATGCCCCGCGCAAAACCCGGCTGACCGTCATCTTGGAAACCCCCGACCCACGGGCGATATCTTCCAGATTTGCCTTGGTTTTTCGCTCCATTGCGGCGGGCCTCTGCGGGGGGTTCTGATGCAAATGTTATCGATAACTTTTTCGGCTTGACAGCGGCCCGTCAAAAGGACCACCCTCAAAACAGCGTTACCGGTAAACCTGTCAAAAGAACAGGGGCCACTCAGGGAGGAGCGACCGATATGACCGCCACTGACGGTCTGTTCTTTGACCGTATCGTCAAATCGTTCGGCGGCACCCAAGCCCTGCGTGGGGTTTCCTTGCGCGTTGAACGCGGCGAGATCGTGGCCCTTTTAGGTGAAAACGGCGCTGGTAAATCCACCCTGATCAAGGTGCTGGGTGGCATTCACCGCCCCGATACCGGTCAGGTTTCCATCGACGGCGCACCTTACGCCCACATCGCAGGCAAGGCGGGCGGCCAGGCCGTCGCCTTCATCCACCAGGACCTCGGCCTGATCGAATGGATGACGGTTGCCGAAAATATCGCCCTCGCCTTGGGGTATGTCAAAACGGGTGGCCGCATCAATTGGGCTGCAACCGAAAGCCGCGCCGATGCCGCACTCCGGTTGGTGGACGCGGAATTTCCGGCCTCTACCCGCGTTGGCAACCTGACCCGCACCCAGAAATCGCTGGTCGCCATCGCCCGTGCTTTGGCCGCAGATTGCGATTTTCTGGTGCTGGATGAACCCACTGCCTCGCTGCCTTCAGACGAGGTGGAACGCCTGTTCAACGCCCTGCGTCCGCTCAAAGCGCGGGGCGTCGGCATGATTTATGTCAGCCACCGCCTGGATGAGATTTTCAAGATTGCCGACCGCGTTGCGGTGTTGCGCGATGGTCAGATGGTCGGCCAACGCCGCGTCGATCACACCACCCCCGAAGAACTGGTCTCGCTGATCGTCGGTCGCAAAGCGCGCGAAATCAACCGCCCGCCCGTGCAACCCGGCCCGGAAATCCTGCGTGTCGAAAACCTTGCAACCCCGCGGGTCGGCCCGGTTTCCTTTCGCATTGCCCAAGGCGAAGTGCTTGGCCTTGCCGGTCTGCGCGGTGCCGGCCACGAGGATATCGGCCGCAGCCTGTTTGGCACCATCCGCCACACCGGAACCATCAGCCTCGAAGGCCGCACCCCCGATCTGCGCACCCCGCAAACCGCCATGCAATCGGGCATCGGTTTTGTGGCCCGTGACCGCGTGCAAGAAAGCATCGCCCCCGGCCTTACCATCCGCGAAAACGCCTTTATCAATCCCTCCGCCATGGGCCGCAGCCTGATGAGTTTCCTGCGCCCCAGCACCGAAGATGGCCGTGCCCGCGCAATCGGCAAGACCGTCGGCCTCTCGCCGAACGATCCCACCCTGAGCATCGAGGCGCTGTCGGGCGGCAATCAGCAAAAGGTTGTTGTCGGGCGCTGGCTTGGTGCCAACCGCCGCCTTCTGATCACCGAAGACCCCACCGCGGGCGTCGATGTCGGTGCCAAGGCCGAGATCTATCATTTGCTGTTCCAGGCCCTCGCCTCTGGCATGGGCGTGCTTGTCGTCAGCACGGATTTTGAAGAAATCGCCAATATCTGCCACCGCGCCATCGTGTTCAGCCGCGGCCTGCCCGTGGCCGAATTGTCCGGCGTCGAGCTTTCCACCGAATCCCTGATCCAAGCCGCGTCGGCTGGTGAAACCGTCTGAGGATATCCAATGCCGTCGATTGAATCCAATGCGCTAGAACCAACCCGCGACGAGATTGCGCATCTGTCAACGGCTGCAAAACTCTGGCGCCTGGTGCCGGTTTACGGCCTTGTAATCTTGATGTTCGGTCTGATCGTGCTGTTCTCGATCCTGCTGCCAAACACCTTTCCCACCGTGCTGAACGTCCGCGCCATCCTGTCGGACAAGGCGATCATCGCCATGCTGTCACTGGCCGCAATGATCCCGATGGTGGCGGGCCGCATCGACCTGACTGTCGGCTATGGCATTGTTTTGTGGCACATTTTGGCAATATCTCTGCAAACCGTCTATGGCCTGCCGTTCCCGGTTGCCGTTGGGATCGTGCTGGTGCTGGGTGCGCTTGTTGGCGTGCTGAACGGCTTTCTGGTCGAGGTCGCCCGCATCGACAGCTTCATCGCCACCCTTGGCACCGGCACCGTCCTATACTCGCTGGCGCTTTGGCACACGGGTGGCCGTCAAATGGTAGGCGTGCTGCCCGACGGCTTTTACGCGCTTTCCGGCACCTTCGTGTTCGGCCTGCCGATCACCGCCTACTATGTCGTGGCCATCACCGTAGCCCTCTGGATCATCCTCGAATACACCCCCGTCGGCC
>JBAVTI010000395.1:0-3249 GCA_049696055.1 Paracoccaceae bacterium
GCCGCCAACGGCCCGGTCTTCGCCTATTGCGCGTCGGGCAACCGGTCGTCGCAGGTCTGGGCGCTTGCCCATGCGGGCACACAGCCGACCGACGATCTGATCGCCATCCCCGCCCGGTTTGGCTATCAACTTGAGGGGTTGCGCGGCCAGATTGAAGGCCTCGCCGCCCAGGCTTAAGGCCGGCTCGACGGGCGCCAACACTGTGTCCGTCGCCGCCCCTCCCCGCGTCGGGATAGCAGCAATCCATGCGCCCATCACGGCCAGCGCAGCGGCCGCCAGCAGCCAAACCACCGCTGCCCCCGCGACCACAGCCAGTATCAGGGTCAGAACCACCCAACCTCGACGATACACTGCAGGCATCATCCCGTCCCCGTCGGGCGCATCAATTCCTCTTCCTCTTCCACGGCAATTGGTTCTGGCGCGGCAATCACCTGGCCCGGTGCATCACTTGCCCGCCTGCCCAACATCCCCGAGGCAACGGCCAGTTCCACCTCGACCCGCACCGCGCGCATCCCGCGGTTTTGGCCCAGTTTGCAGGTTCCCCGCCGCGTACCATCAATGCCTTCCAGCGCGATCTTGTCCAACGCGGCCATCGGCAACGGCACCACATCGCCAATCTTCAGCCCCATCACCGCCGAAAGCGGTATGGTCATGCGGTACAGCACGGCCTGCAAGACGCAATCGGACGCCATCACCTGTTCTCGCAACGCCGCCTTGAACAACAGCGCCGCCCCCGGTTCGGCGGCCAACTTGATGCTGCGTTTAGGCCTGCGCCCGCGGCCCTGAGCGGGTAGTGCCAACAACACGGTGCCAGACTTTGCACCGCCGCCCAGCGCCACCTCGGCCTGCATCACGCGGTAGGTCACATCTTCGAGCAACAGCCCCAGGGGGCGCGGGTCTTCCAGAAACGAGGCATAGCGAAAGCCGCCCGCCCAAACCTGATCCTCTTCTTCGATCAGCGATGTTTCCAACCCCATCAGGGCCGCATCCAGATACCCCGCCACCATCGCCGCATCAGTGCGGGTTGGTTTTCGCGGTGCCGTCATCGAGGCCGAAACCTTGCCAACCGTCTGTGCCTCGATCAACCCGGCCAGCACTGCCTGATCCACCATCAGCACCCCCAGCGCCTCACCCGGCCCTTCAAGGATTGCAATCAGCGCAAGGTCGGGGGGCATGTCCAGAAGTTCGGTCAACGACCGGCGCAGGCAGTGCAGTTTGGGAACGTCGACAACCAGCGACATGCCGTCACGGGCTGCCCGCGCCAGCGCCAGCGGCCAAGCCTTCTCGGCACCCCCGGTTTCCGGCACCACGGTCTGCGCCGCTGCTGTCTTTCGCCTGATGACCGCGCTCTGATCCAAGGTTGACGCCCCGTTTTCGCTAAGGCCCATGCCCGCGTAACCAGACCTGACACGACTTCCTTTCCAAAGCGTTAGCGGGCACGCGGGTCCGGGGTCAAATCGCCCCGTTCAGGCTGCTTTTTCCAGCCGAAGGGGCAGCGTCACCCGAAAAGCCGCGCCACCCTGCCCCGGCAGATAGGTCACCGTGCCGCCCAGATTTGCCATCACCTCGCGGCAAATCGCCAGGCCAAGCCCCGCCCCTCCCGCCCGGGTCTGATCGGTCAGCCGGGCGAATTTCTCAAAGATAAGCGCCTGACTTTCCTTGGGAATCCCCGATCCATTGTCGACGAAATCCACCGTAACCCGTCCGCCCTTTTGCCGCACCGAAAGCCGAAGTTCCGGCCGTGCCGCATCGCAATACTTTCGTGAATTCGAGATCAGGTTGATGAAAACCTGCGCCAGCCGGTCGGCATCGGTGCGCAGAAAGATCGCCTCGCCCGCCAGATCGCGCTGCACGGTGAACACCCGCTCGGGCCGGGTATGGCCTGCCGAGCGCAGCGCCCGGTCAAGGATTTGCGACAGGTTCGCCAGTTCCAGGTTCAACTGCACCGTGCCATTTTCCAGCACGCTCAGATCCAGCAAATCATCCAAAAGCCGCGTCAGTCTAATCGCCTCGTCGTGGATGATCCCCGCGTGCCGCACCCCGATATCGGGCGGCATGTCGCCCTCCATCAAGATCTCGGAAAACGCCCGGATGCTGGTCATCGGCGTGCGCAACTCGTGGCTGATCTGGCTTAGAAACGCATCCTTTTGCACCGAAAGCTGGGTCAGCTTTTCATTGGCCTCACGCAGGGCGCGCGCGGTGCGGGTAAGTTCGTCTTGCTGGGCCTCCAGCTGTGCTGAATACTCCATGATCTGCGCCGCCTCAGACGCCACCGCCATCAGGTCTTCCACCGATACCGTCGCCCGCCCAACCAGTTGGCTGATCATCGCATGCGCTGTCGCAGCCCCCACCGATCCCGCCAACCGCCGTTCCAGCATTTCCACAAATTCCGGTGTCGGATCAGGAAGATAACCCAGTTTTCCCTGCGCGCTTGCCTGTGCTTCAAACACCGCCAATGCCGCCTCGTCGCCCAAGATCCGTTGCGCCATCACCAGCAGCGCCTCGGGTTCGGCCTGCCCCCGCGCCCAGCTTAGCGGCCCGGCCTGCTCGGCATCAAACACGTTGACAAACGCCGCCCCCTGCACCCGTTCGACCGGCCCCGGAAACGTCAGGATTGACCCGATACTGAACGCCGATGCATTGGCCACCATCGACCAGAACAGCGCATGGATCAGCGGGTCCATCCCCGCCACGCCAAACAACGCTTGTGGCCGTAGCCAGCCAATCCCCCACGGCCCTTCGGCAAACACCTGCGCCGAGATCACCGCATCCGGCCCGAACGATGGCAAGAACAGCGTATAGGCCCAGATCGCAAACCCGAT
The DNA here is from genome assembly GCA_049696055.1 of Paracoccaceae bacterium. Classification (GTDB taxonomy): domain Bacteria; phylum Pseudomonadota; class Alphaproteobacteria; order Rhodobacterales; family Rhodobacteraceae; genus JBAVTI01. The sequence continues at coordinate 2,823 of JBAVTI010000395.1, forward strand.
CCCCAGCCCCAACACCGCCCCCACTTTGGTCGCCCCGCGCCAGAATATCCCCCCCAGCATCGCCGGCAAAATCTGCGCCACCCCAACAAATGAAATCAAGCCAATCGCCGCCAGCGCCGCCGACCCGCCCGACATCGCATAATAGGCATAGCCAAGCCCCAGAACCCCGCCAATCGACAGCCGCCGCGCCAACAACACGATCCGCCGCAAATCCGCCGAAACCGCCCGCTCAGGCCGCGCCCAAAGCAATAGCGGCATCACGATATGGTTCGATACCATCGTCGCCAGCGCAATCGCCGCCACAATCACCATCGAGGTCGCCGATGAAAACCCGCCCAGAAACGCCAGCATCGCCAGCCCGCCGCGCCCTTCGGACAGTGGCAGCGTCAGCACAAACAGATCCGGGTTCGCGCCTGCGGGCATCCGC
>JBAVTI010000396.1:0-22794 GCA_049696055.1 Paracoccaceae bacterium
GCCTTATAGGCGTGCGGCATGATCTCGGCATCTTCAAGCCGCCAACCCAAGACAGAACCTTCCTTGAAATCAATGCCGGGCGACAAAACCAACCGATCATAGGTTAACACCTGCCCCCCCGCCAAGGTCACGGTCTTGGCATCAGGATCTACACCGGCTGCCATGTCATGGATCACGGTCACGCCCGCGCCCATTCTGTCATAGCCATGCTGAAGGCTTTCGAAGGTGCGCATGCCGCCGATATAGAGATTGGAAAAAAAGCAGGTGGTGTAGGTCGGGTTCGCCTCTATCAACGTCACGTCCAGCGCGCCGTCGCTGTCCTTGGCCAAATAGCGTGCCACCGTCGCGCCGCCCGGACCGCCACCGATAACCACCACTCGCGGCTTGGCCTGCCCCCAGACCACCGGGGCCGACAGCAAGGCACCCGTGGCAACAGTAGCACCGATGAAGTGACGTCTGTTCAGGTTCATAGCACTCTCCTCCCGTTGAATGTCATTTTGGTCGCGTGCAAGACGCACGCTTTGGTATGCGCAGCCTTATCATTCCAAGACCGCGAAATACGCTGCAAGCGCCGCGATTTCTTCGTTCGACAATCGCCCGGCCATCATCTGCATCACCGGATGCGGGCGCAATTTTTCCTTGTAGGCGTGCAGGGCAAGGACGAAATCTTCCTCTGGCCATTGCGTGATCGATGGGATGCCCTGATCGGTGCCGTTGCGCTGATGGCAGGTGGTGCATTCGGCCGACAAGTAGGCACCGTATTCCTTGTCGCCCTTGATGGTCAGAATGGCGGGGTCAACATCCGGGATCGTTTTCAGGGCCGTCGGTTCTGCCTCGGGGATATCACGCGGCTTGTCAGACCATTCGCGCAGAAACGCCAGCAATGCCGCGCGATCATGGTCATCCTTTAATCCCTTGTAAGTCATCCGGGTGCCCGACACCAAAGACTTGGGGTTTTTCACATAGGTATCAAGGGTTTCGCGGGTCCAGGTCAGCCCGTCCGCGCCCATTCTTTCCATCGACCTGGAATAGTTGAAACCGTCAACCACCCCTGCGCGACGTCCGAAAATGCCGTTCAGCTTTGGCCCCACCTTGCTTTTGGCGCCAATACCAATTTCATGGCAAACCGAGCAGTGCGTCTGAAACATCGCCGCGCCGCGCACGGGATCACCGATTTGTTCTGCCGCCGCTGGAAACACCCCAACGGCGGCAAGGGCGAGCGATGGGAGGATCGCACGCACGCCCATGGGTCAGTCTCCGAAGGTTGACAGATAGGCGATCACCGCCGCACGGTCTTCGTCCTTCTTCAGCCCGGCGAACGACATCTTGTTCTTGGGCAAAAAGGCTTTGGGATCCGCCAGATAACTACCCAGCGTCGCGGCATCCCAAACCATGCCTCCTGTCCCGGCCTCGGTCATGGCGCTTGAATACTTAAAGCCTTCCACCGTGCCAGCCGCGCGCCCAACCACCCCGTTCAACACTGGCCCGGTGCCACTTTTGGCACCTTCGCCAACCTTGTGGCAGGCGGCGCATTTCTTGAACACCTTGGCCCCCGCCTCGATCAATGCCGGATCTGCGGCAACCACGGCACTTTCGGCAGGCGCTTCGGTGGCCGGTTCTGCAACCTGTTCCACGGCAGGTTCGACTGCTGCCTCGACAGGCGCTTCGGCCGCGGGTTCGGCCGGGGTTTCAACACCGCCCTCGGCGGCAACGGGGGCCTCATCGCCCACGACATCGGGCGTCACGTCCAGCACGGTGGCATGGGCGGTGATCTCGACTGTGTCTTTACAGCTTTCCATGCAGGGTGCGGCGCTAAACGGGACAAGCTCGGTTGCGTCCCGGTCATCCATGATAAAGCCGCCCGCGTTGGGCATCTGCACCTCAAGGAAATTGGCCTTCGACAGCACAAAGTCATCCTCGACCAAATCATTGGAATAAAGGATATAGGCCACGATGGCATAAACCTCGTCTGGCGCCAACGACTGCGCATCACCAAACGGCATCGAGCGGTTGACGTAATCCCATGTCGTTGAAAGATAAGGCCAATATGACCCCACCGTTTTCAACGGATCATCGCGATTCAGCGTATCCATGCCCCCCGCAAGCTTGGGCCAGTTGTCCACCCCTTCGGCAAATTCGCCATGGCAAACCGCGCACTTTTCGGAAAACACCGTTTCGCCGGTGGCCACATCACCCGATCCTTCGGGCAGACCAAGGCCATCGGGGCGCACGTCATGGTCCCAGGCAGCCAACTCTTCAGGCAGCGCCGCACGGCCCAGACCGACCTTTTCCGCCAGTGCCGGGGCAGCGGCCAACGCGGTGAAAATCCCCGCGCCGATCACCAGATCAAGAAATCTCGACATTCTCTGCCTCCCCGTTCGTCTTGACCCACCAGGTCTGGATGCAATTGTTATGGTAAACCGAATTCACGCCGCGCACCTCGCGCAGCTGCGCTTTGGTGGGCTGCACATAGCCTGTGCTGTCGATGGCGCGCGATTGCAGCAGCATTTCCGACCCGTCCCAGACGTGATCAAGGTAAAACCGATGCAGCGCCTTGTTGTGCGAATGGGGCTGAAGCCGCGCCTCTTGCCAGGTTTTGCCGCCATCCACCGTCACGTCAACACGGGTCACCGTGCCACGGCCAGACCACGCAAGCCCGGTAATCACCACCGGGCCGGGGCCATGCACAATCGGCGCCTGCGGGCTTGGGCTGGTAACCACAGACTTGGCATCCATCACCCATGTGAACTTGCGTGACGTGCCATTTGTCAATGTATCCGTGTACTTAGAGGTTTCCTCGCGGCTTTCCCAAGGGGCATCGCCGACCTCGATCCGGCGCAGCCATTTGACCCACATATTGCCTTCCCAGCCGGGAACGCACAAACGCACCGGGTAGCCATGTTCTTTGCGCAGCGCCTCGCCATTGGCTTTGAACGCCACAAGGCAGTCGTCCATCGCCTTTTCCAACGGGATCGAGCGGCCATTGGAAGACGCATCCGCGCCCTCGACAAACACCCATTTGCCTTCGGGTTTCACCCCCGCCTCTTCCAGCAGCAGCCGCAGCGGCACGCCGGTATATTCCATGTTGTGGATCATGCCATGGGTAAACTGCGAGCCGTTCAGCTGGCTGCCCGCCCATTCCATGCCGGTATTGGCGGCACATTCCAGAAAATAGACATGGCTTTCACGCGGAAACCGCTCCAGATCGGCATAGGTAAACACCAAAGGCGTATCGACCAACCCATTGATCATAAGCCGATAATCCGGCTTTTCCAATTCAATCGCCCCGGAATGGTGGCGCTCGAAGGCGCAGCCCTGCGGGGTGATGGTGCCATCCAATGCATGGATCGGGGTAAAGTTAATCGACGACGCGGTTTCCGCCGTAAGCCACGCCACATTGCGCCGCACCACATCGGCCTCAAACCGGATCGGCATGCCGTAAGGCGTGGCGTCAACACCGTCGCCCAAGGTTTTCGCCCAATCCTGCACCTCGGTGATCAGGGGATCGGCACCTTCGGCCTTGGCGGCAGAGCCTGCGGCCAGCGCGCTACCAGCGGCCAAAGCCGAGCCGATAAAGCCCCGGCGTGTTGTGCCTTTCACGGGTTCATCCGTCATGAAATTGCGCTCCTTCATCGTCTGGCACGCGTATGGTTTGCGTATGGTTTGCGTATGGCAAATTTTTCAGGCATTCGGTCACGCACCCGTCACCTGAACCGAGGTATTGGGGTCCAGTGTGATGGTGCCTTTGCGCTTGATATAGGCCTCGACCACATCGCCGATCGCCGGGCCTTCGGTATCTTGGTTAATGCTGGCCCACCCCGACACGACATAGGTTTTTGCCGGGTCGAGCGCCTCGCCGGTTTTCAGCACCGTCATGTTGGTGATGCGGCTGCCCTGCGGTTGGTTGATGTCGATGTGATAGCCCATGCCCCCCACCCGGACCATATCGCCACCCTGCTGGTAATAGGGATCGGGGTTGAACAGGTTATCGGCCACATCTTCCAGAATGGTGTGCAGCGTCTCACCGGTCATTTCCGAACGGTACGCCGCGGGATAGGTCAGCGCGCAGGTGTTATACAGATCTTCGCGGGTGATCGGCGCACCGGGGATCAGGCTTGGCCCCCAGCGGAAACCGGGCGACAGCGCAATATCGGCCTCGCGTTCCTCGAGCAGCGCGTTCAGGATCAGATCATCCCAAGTGCCGTTAAAGTTGCCGCGACGATACAAAAGACTGTCGGTGGTACCAAGCACCTCTTCCAACTCGGCCTTGAAGGGCGCGCGTTCGGCCTCGATTGCCGCCGACACTGTAGCATCAGGCGTGATCACATCCGAGAAGATCGGGATCAGTTTGTGGCGGAACCCCATCATCTGGCCATCGCGCACATCCAGATCAACGCGGCTGACAAACTTGCCGTTAGACCCCGAGGCGATCAGGATGGTCTTCCCCACCAGCACCGGTTCGGGCAGCGCATCATGGGTATGCCCGGTCAGGATCACGTCGATCCCCGGCACATTCCCCGCCAGCTTTTTGTCGACATCAAAACCGTTGTGCGACAACAGCACCACCAGCCCTGCCCCGGCTTCGCGCACCTCGGCCACCACCTCGGCCATGCGTTCTTCGCGCACGCCAAACGACAGGCCGGGGAACATCCACTTGGGGTTGGCAATCGGCATATACGGGAAGGCCTGGCCAATCACGGCGATCTTGACGCCGCCGCGATCAAACATCTTGTAGGGCTCGTAGGCCGGTTCTTCCCATTCGGCGTCAAAGATATTGGCCCCAAGGAAGGGGAAATCCAGCGTCTCGACAATTTCCGTCACCCGGTCGATGCCAAGGGTAAATTCGAAATGCGAGGTCATCGCGTCGGGTTTCAGCAGGTTCATCACATTGACAACATCCTGCCCGGCAGTCTTCAGGCAGGTATAAGACCCGTGCCAAGTATCGCCCCCATCCAGCAGCAACGCCTCGGGGCGTGCGGCGCGAATGGCACTGATCACCGTGGCCACCCGGTCTAGTCCGCCCATTTTGCCGTAGGTTTTCGCCAGCGCGGTGAAATCTTCAAATGACATCGCATGCGCCTCGGCAGACCCCGGCGTCAGCTTGAACATCTTGAGGAAATCATTGCCCGTCACATGCGGTGGCATGCCGCGCGCTGCAGCAATACCGATGTTGATCTCGGGCTCGCGAAACCAGATCGGTTTCAGCTGGGCGTGAATATCGGTGATATGGATCAGGGTGACATTGCCGAAATCATCAAACTGCAACAGCTGATCTTGCGTCAAAGCCTGCTGAGCCGACAGCCGCGACCAACTGCTTAGGCCCGACACACCCAGAATGGCCGAAGCCGCCACCGAAGCCTGCAAAAATTCGCGGCGCGAAATCATTCCCGTGTCTCCTTATGCGTCGATCAGGCTGGGTTCATCAAACAGGCCCGGCGCTGCCCTGCGGTTGGCAAGGGTCTTGGCAAGCCGCAGATGATACTGAAATGCCAAACGATCGGTGCCGTCTGGCCAAAGGGGCCGGGCGCGCGGTTGCCCGCGCGCCGCCAAACTTAGGGGCGCACCGACACGCCTTCAATCGACAAGCCTTCACCGCGCGAGGCGACGTAAAGTTCCAGCGCGCGGAACTCTGGCGAGCCTGCCTTAAAGGTTTCGGCACGGGTATCGCGCACACAGCCAACGAACCGCTGGTGGATCGAGACCACAGCCGCATCCTTCAACCGATAGGCCGGGAAGCCGTTGATCTGGCCTTGGCTCAGGTGATCGGCGCGGATCATCTTGCCATAGCTTGCCTCATGGCAATTGGCGCAAGACAGTTCCAGCTGACCGAACCGGGTGTAATAAAGCTCTTTGCCCTTTTCCCAGAATGCCGCCGCCGGGCCGTCAATTGCCACTTTCATCGGCTCGCCACGCGACTGCATCGAAAGGGCAGCCGTCATGTTCTTCATCTCGTCGCTGTTCCACTTCCACTCTTCCGCGCCCATCCGGGTGGTGCGGCAATCATTGACAAAGTTTTCCATCGACCAAAGATCGTCGCCCGCCTTGTTCATCTTGGGCATCGAGGTGCGCGCACCCGCCATGCTTTCCATGCCCTCATGGCACGAGGCGCAGGATTTACCTTCGGTGCCATCGACGGCGGCCCAAAGATCCATGCCCTTATCTACAAACACCATTGCGGGATTGCTGAAATCGTCCATCTGCATGGCGCGGGTTTCGCCTTCGCGGAACAGCCAGCCCGACAGCACCTCGGGCAGCACATCGGCCACTTGCGGCGCCGGGGCCACGCGGGTGACAAGCGTCACCTCTTCGTTCACCACCAGATCGACATCTTTCAAAGCATCGGCAAAAACGCTGCCTGTGGCCAAGGTGGCCAGCACGGCGGCGGTGATCAAATTCCTGCTGTGACGCAGACGCATTGCAGTTCCTCCCTTCGGTGGGCCGCCCGCAGCGATTGCAGGTGGCCTGTGCCCTGGACAGCGCTCCCCGCGCTGACGTCCGTTCGTATCTCTGGCGTTCGTATCTCTGGCGTTCGTATCTCAGGCGATTTCGATCGGCTTCTTGTCTTCGTAAACCGAACCGTCATCGTCATACCACGTGAAGACAAACTCGCCCGCCGCATCGACTTTGGCGTCGAATTCGAAATACGGGTTGGTCGAGACCGCCGGCTCAATGGTGATATCAATCACGTTCACCCCGTTCAGATCGCAGGTAAAACGGTTGATGATCGAGCGCGGGATCAGATTGCCGTCGGCATCTTTACGCTGGCCCGATTCCATCGGGTGGCTGATCAAGGTCTTTAGGGTAATCACCTCGCCTGCAGCCGCCGACTTCGGGACTTTGACGCGCGGTTTGACATCATTTGCCATGGTCTATTCTCCTCAAATTCGGGAAAGTGGGCCGCGTTAGCCGCCGCAACCCCCAATGGTGACTTTCACGGTTGATGTTGCTTGGGCAAAGCTGCCGTCAGCAAGTTTGGCAATGGCGACAACGTCTTGCGTCTTGGCAAGACGGATACGGGTTGCCGCCATTTGCGAGCCTGCCCCCGGACCAAAAGTGAACGTCGCCACCGATGGCGTCGGGTTGCCCATGGCCAGCAGCATGATCGCCACGGCACCGGGTGCATCCACCGATACCGGCACCGTATTGCCGTTTTCCGCAATTTCCGGGGCGGTCAGGGTGATCCCTGTCGCCGCCAGTGCTGCCCCACCGGTAAAGGCTGCAATCGCCTCTTCGGCGGCGGCCATTGCGGGCATTGGCAGCATCATTGCCGCCATACCGCCAAGGCCGAGCACAAGTGCGTCACGTCTTGAAAGTTTCATGATTTTCTCCTCGAACAGATGGCCTGACGCCGCATCATTCCTTCAGCGTCAGAAGATAGGCGACAACGTCCTCGACCTGCTGCGCGGTCAGGACGGGCGGCAGATCACCCTCGGGTGCCTTGCCGGAATAGGCGGCACCCGGCCGGATAAAACCGTCTACCTTGTAGAACGCGGGCATCATCGTGGTTTCGAAGGTCATCTTGGCATTGACCACCATTCCGCGCAGCTGCGCCTCGGACCAGCGCGAGGCTGCCCCATCCAGACTTGGCCCGATATTGCCCTGAAACTGCACATCCGGCATCGCAGATACCGCGTGACAGGCGACGCAATTGCCCAGCGCGGCGGTGGTCATGACCTTGGCCCCCTCTTCGGCATTTCCGGGCGCCCCTGACAGCGACGTGGCAATTGCCCCAGCGTCAAACGCAACCGCAGTCGGGGCTGTTTCGCTAAATGCGGGCAAGGCCGTATACACAGCTGCCAGCACGCACAGCACAACGTGGCGCTTCATTGAAGTCCTCCCTGAATTCTCCCGAATCTGAGGATAGTCTGCCGATACCCTCGCACGCAATAGAAATATATGTATCTATGAATGTTTCTATATTGTCGTTAAAAATCCAAGGCTTTGCGCTAGTTTTTCGCCTTCATCCGGGCAGCAAGGTAGGTCTGGAAATGCTCGCCCGACAAGTAGCCATGGTCCTTTACCCAAGTGAGCAGCGCCTCGGTCGTGCCAACTCCAAAGGCGCCGGGCATCATTGCCACTGCCGCCTGCGCGGCCGTCTGGCCCTCGGCCACCTGTTCGGGCAAGAAGATCATGGTGGGCGTGAACATCACCCCCCAGCGCACTGCCATATCCTTTTCAGACAGGGTGGTGCCGTCAAAATCGGTCACCTCGACATCGCCAAAAAGATTAAGCTGCACCACGAAATAGTGCGCGCGGATCAGAGCATCAACCGCCGGGTCAGGAAACACCTCTTCATGCATCTGGGTGCAATAGATGCAGCCCCGCTGTTCAAATATCACCAGCAGGCGTTTGTCTTCGGCTGTTGCCTCGGCCAGATCTTCGCGCAGATCCTTGAAGGTTTCGCGCAGCCAGTCAGGTTTGTGCAGACCATCTTCGCCAAGTTCCGACGCCATCACCGGCAGCGCCATCATCAAAGCAAAAGCAAAGGCAAGCGGACGGATCATCATGGTTTCCCCCATAAGATTACTTCAGCGTGGCAGTCCAATTGAAACTGCGGATCAGCCAATCAGCGATCAGGTTCACGGAATTGGTGGCGATAAGCAGGCCAAAGATGATCAGCATCACCCCCATCGCCTTTTCGACATTACCCAGCAGCGCCCGATGACGGCCCACCCAGGCCAGAAACGGGCTGGCAAACAGCGCCGCGATGACAAACGGCATTGTCATCGACAAGCCATAGACCATCAGCAGCAGACCGCCGCGCCACAGATCCCCCATGCCCGACGCCACCATCAAAATCGCCGCCAGCGCCGGCCCCACACAGGGTGTCCAGCCAAAACCGAAGGCAAGCCCCATCACATAGGCCCCCACCAGTGTGGTGGGCTTGGATTTGGTTTCCAGACGCGCCTCGCGATACAGAAACGGTATGCGCAACAGGCCAAGGAAATGCAGACCAAACACAATCAAGATGCCGCCCGCCAACCAGGACAGGGTTTCACGCCATTGCAGGAACACCCGCCCCAGCGCCGTGACCCCCAACCCCATCAGCACAAAGATACTGGTCACACCGATGGCAAACGCCATGGCCTGCACCACCAGCCGACGCTGTGCGCCCGGTGCCAGCCCGCCTGCGCCGCGCAGCTCTTGCATCGATAAGCCCGCCATATAGCACAGATAAAACGGCACCATCGGCAGGATGCAGGGCGAAAAGAACGACAAAAGTCCGGCAAGCGCCGCGCCGCCATAGCTAATATCCAGCATCGGCTACTCCCACCAGACCCCAACACCTTGCTAATTTGACAAAGCATATTATAATATTCCTATATTTACGTAGGATCGTCAACCATGCCGACCCGCCTGCCCTATCTGCTGGCTATCGCCATCGCGGCGTTGTTTTCCGGAATGGGGTCGGCACGGGCCGATCTTCGCCTTTTGATGATCGAGCAGCCGGGGTGCATGTATTGTCAGCAATGGGATCAGCAGATCTGGCCGAAGTATGATCTGACTGAAGAGGGCCAAACCGCCCCTTTGCAACGGCTGCAACTGCGCGCGGCATTGCCACTGGGCCTGGAAACAGTCACGCCAGCAACCTTCACTCCGACCTTTGTGCTGGTGCGCGACGGCATCGAAGTTGGGCGGATCGAGGGCTATCCGGGCGAAGATTTTTTCTGGGGGCTGCTGGACGCGCTGATCGCCAAAGATACCACGGCGCGCGCGATCAACTAACTGCGTCCCGCGCGCCGCGCTTTGCGTGATTTAGCGGTAAAAATGCGGGTTTGTGTTGTAAGGTCCGGGGTCGCAATGCCATGGGTGGTACGAAACAAGATAGTCGGGAAAACACTCTTGGCCGATGCGGATCACGGATTTACCGATGCGGAAGCGGCCATCAGCGCGGAGGCACTGGTTGCCCATGCCACGGCGGCCGCAAACTATCTGAAGGCGCTTGGCCATGACGGGCGGCTGATGATCCTGTGTCACCTGTCCTCGGGGCCCAAAAGCGTGACAGAGCTTGAAAACCTTTTGTCCTCGCGTCAGGCTGTGGTCAGCCAGCAACTTGCCCGGCTAAGGTTCGAAGGCTTGGTCAGTGCGCGGCGTGAAGGTCAGGCGATTTTCTATTCCATCCTCGATCCAAAAGTGCGCGACACGCTTGCCCTGCTGGCACATCTGTTCTGCAACCCGGCAAAAGACCGGGGCTAATTCTACCTCGCAGCCTGTGCTGCGGGCTACATGGGAGAACCCGAATGGACAGCATTCCTTATGGCCCAATGGCGGCGCTAGTCGGCCTTGTGGGCGGGCTGGTCTTGGGCCTTTCGGCCCGGCTGGGCGAGTTTTGCACCCTTGGCGCCATCGAATCCGCCGTTTACGGCAAGGATCAGAAACGCCTGCGCCTGTGGGGTATCGTGTTGGGCGTGGCCATCCTTGGCACTCAATTCGGAGCGATGTCGGGGCTGATCAACCTTGAAGGTTCGTTCTATCACAGCATTGCCTGGAATCCGGTGGCCTCGATCGTGGGTGGGTTGATTTTCGGCTATGGCATGGCACTGGCGGGCAATTGCGGCTTTGGCGCGCTCGTGCGGTTTGGCGGTGGCGACTTGCGGTCGCTGGTGGTGGTGGTGGTCATGGGGATCTTTGGCTTCATGGCGCTGTCGGGGCCGCTTGCACCGCTGCGCACGCGGCTATTCCCGCAACCCGATGCCATCGGCCCGCAAGGCATCGTCTATGACGTGACCGCCGTTACCGGTATTCCGGCATCAGTGACGGTGGTGGCCATTGCCGTGGGTCTTTTGATCTGGGCGCTGTCCTATGCCCCGCTGCGCGCGTCCTTGCGGATGATGCTTTGGGGCGTGGCGGCCGGGGCGGCGGTGGTGTGGTGCTTTGTCGGCACGACATGGGTTGGCGATGCAAGCTTGGGGGCCGTGACCGTCGAGGGCCCGTCTTTCACCGCCCCGGTGGGGCGCACGCTGATCTTTCTGATGACCTCAACCGCTGGGGGGGTGACCTTTTCCGTGGGCACCGTGCTTGGGGTGATGATCGGCGCACTTTTTGGGTCGATGATCCGCGGGTTGTTCAAATGGGAGGCCTGCGAAGACCCGCGCGAACTGGGGCGGCAGGTGGGGGGGGCGGCGCTGATGGGTATCGGCGGCGTGATTGCCCTTGGCTGTTCGGTCGGCCAAGGTATCACCGCCTTTGCCGCATTGGCATGGTCTGGCCCGGTGACGCTGGCTGCCATCGCCGCCGGTGCGGTGTTCGGGCTTCGTCAACTGATCGCGGGCTATCAGCCGGAGTAAGCCTATACGCAGCGCAGTATCCCTGCCCGTGCCTTGGCACAAAGCAGGTATTGCTTGCACGATAATCCGCTCTGGTGGTGATCAGTTGCGTAGCGGAAAGTGTCGCGGAAAGCTGTGACTTAACAAAACCATAACCGTCTTTTGCATCACATCAGAACTTGCGCCTTCGGGATAGATATTGTCCCAAAACCACGCGCCATGCACCAGATAGTTAAGGCCTTTGGCCAGCGTATCGGTATCTACATCGCCATAGCCGCCGGTTTGCGCGATCTGGTCCATCAGGGCGCGGCACTCGGCCATATAGGCAAGATCATTGGGCAGACTGATCTGACGGTCCAACAGAATGTATTTGCGATCACTGCTAAACGCCACCCAGACCGCAACCCAATCGGGGTGTTGGCGGGCAAAATGCCGCGCACATTCCACCGCCCCCATCAAGCGATGTTCTGGCCGCAGATCGGGCCTGCGCACTTCGCGTTTCCACATCTGATCATACTGATCGATCAGGTATTGCAGCACCGCGCGAAACAGCCCGTCCTTCGAGCCAAAGTGAAACACCACCAGCGCGTTGGACGACCCCACATCCGCCGCAATCCGCTGCATCGTAACGCCCGCCAAGCCTTCGACGGCGATCAAGCCAATGGTGGCGTCAATAATTCGCTGCGCCGACGCATCGCCGCGCAAACGGCGACGATCAAGCACCGGTGTTGCGGTTTGAGTAGTCTTTTCTGTTTGATCGGGCAAAGACAGGCTGTTCATCCTTTGCAGTTCACACTTTCGGGCGGTGGGCTGCGTCGCGGAACCACGCGCCCTGTGCGGTTTCGTAGGCCATCGCCGCCTGAAAAACCGAAGCGTCGCTGTAGCTGCGCCCCACAATCTGAATGCCGGTCGGCACGCCGTTGCTGGCCCGCCCCGAGGGCACCGACAGCACCGGACAGCGGCTTAGCATATTGAACGGCAGTGTCATCACCCAACCCAGCATCGGATCAATCGGCTTGCCATTGATCGCAAGCTTGCCGGTGGAGTGATCAAAATCCGCAGGCACCGACGGCAGGGCCGTCGTCGGGCAAATCAGCACATCGTATTTCTCGAGACACGGCCCCAGAGTGCTGTACATCCGGTTCACCACCTCCAGACTTTCAACAAAATCCGTGGCTTTCGACACCCGGCCCTCTTCGGCGAATTGCCGCGCGTAGGTTGTCATCTGGTGCCCATGTTCGTCCAAAAGCTGCGATAGATAGGCGCCAAACAGGTGACGCAGGTAATTCATCCCCGCCGCCATCACCTCGTCTGTCCACCCCAGATCAACCTCTTCCACCACCGCCCCCAACGACCGGAACACCTCTAGCGCCGCGCTGGTGTTTTTCTGCACCTCGGGGTCAACTTCGAAAACGCCAAGGTTCATTGAATAGGCAATCTTCCAGCCCTTGATCGGCTTGTACTCCATCGGCAACCGCAGCTTGGGGCGCAGGGTTGCAATGTCTTGCGCGCTTGGCCCCGCCATCACATTCTGCAACAAGATCGCGTCTTTAACCGTGCGGGCCAAGGGGCCGGTATGGCAGTAGAAATCAAGGTTGAACGGCGGATCATCAGGGTTGCGCCCGTAGGGTGGCTTGTAGCCGATCAACCCGCAGGTCGAGGCCGGAATCCGGATCGAGCCGCCAATATCCGATCCGGTGGCAATCGACGAGGTGCCCGACGCCAGCGAGGCGGCCGCCCCGCCCGACGATCCCCCCGGCGTAAAGGCCGGATTCCACGGGTTGCGCGTCACCCCCCATAGCCGCGACCATGTATAGGCGGCGCAGGAAAACTCGGGCGTGGCGGTGCGGGCATGCACGATCCCGCCCGCCTTGATCACCCGCGCGTTGTTGGTCGAGGTGCGGTCAGCAATGTAATCCTTCAGGATCAACGACCCTGACGACGTTGGTTTGCCTTTGATATCGTTCTCGTCCTTGATGCCAATCGGCAGCCCCTCCAGCGCCCCGGTGCGCGCGCCAGAGGCGTATTTCGCCTCGGCTTTGTGGGCCAGATCCATCGCCTCGTCAAAGAAAGTATAGGTCAGCGCATTCACCGAATCCTTCACCGCTTCGGCCCGCCGGATCGTGGCTTCCATCAATTCCACCGGCGACAATTCGCGCGCTTTGAACCGGCGCAGCGCCTCGTGGGCGGGTAGATAACACAGATCAAGGTCGCTCATTTGACACCTCTGGATATTGCGGATTTGCGCGCTTTGGCGATTGCGCGGCGGCCCGATAGCCGCCGCCATTTGCACAGGCGTTGGGGGCCTATTTCAACAACTCGGTCCAGATTTGGGTATACATATCATTGACATCGGGGGGGCAAGCTGGCGCAAAAGACCCCATTGGCATGAATTCTGCCGGAACCACAATCTCGGTCGCGGCTTTCATGTCGTCGGGCATAAATGCCTCTGATCCGACAATCCCGTTGGCATAGCGCGCATAGGCCGAGATCAGCGCCGCATTTTCCGGGTCCATGATGAAATTCTGAAACAGCTTTGCGTTTTCGACGTTCGGCGCCGAAGCCAGAACCGCCACGTTATCCATCCAGATCGGATAGCCTTCACGCGGGTACCCATGCACAAAATCCGCGTTGGCCAGCCGCACCCGGAACGACCCGCCGTTCCACGACGTGCCCGCCGCATAATCGCCTTCGGCGAATTTCTCGACCGAAGGGTAATCCATCGCCAGCCACTTTGGCTTGGCCTCGATCAACTTGTCGCGGACCTTGCGCAAGATATCCTTGTCTGTCGTGCAATATTCACCGCCGAAATACTTGATCGCCAGCCCCATGATATCGCCCATCTCGGGCATCACATTCAGCTTGCCCACCAATTCCGGCGGCGGGTCCAGAAAGATCGCAGAGGTGTTCGGATCACCCTTGTAGACCGAAGTGTTGACCAAAACCCCGGTGGTGCCCCATTGCCACGGCACCGTGTAATGACGGCCCGGATCGAAATCGACATTCACCCAGCGCGGATCGACATTTTTGAAATTCTCCATCTGATCGGGGCGGGTTTCGAGCAGCAACCCTTCATTGATCCAGATCTGCACAAAGGTCGCCGATGGCACCACGATATCAAACGCGTTGCCGCCCTGCCGGGCCTTGGCAAGGGCGGTATCGTTCGAATCGAAATCGGTCATCGTCACCTTGATGTCATAGGTTTTCTCGAACTTGGTGATCAGCTCGGGGTTGGTATATTCACCCCAGTTAAAGATGTTCAGCACCCCTTCCGCATGGGCCGAACTGATCGTGGCAAACAACGCCAAACTTGACAGGGCGGTGGTCTGGTAGGGTCGCATGAGATCATCCTTTTTGCTTGGGGTGTGGGTCAGGTTTTCTTGCGGCTGATGAAGAAGAACAGGGTCACAAAGACAATCGACAGCCCAAGGAACACTGTCGAAATCGCGTTCATTTCGGGGGTGGCTGCGCGGCGCAATTGACCCAGCATATAGGTCGGCAGCGTATCTTGCCCGGCGGATTTGACGAATTCGGTGATCACCACATCATCAAGCGACACCACGAAAGCCAACATGAACCCCGCCAGAATTCCGGGCCACATCAGCGGAAAGGTCACGCGGCGAAACACCCGAAATGGCCGGGCATAAAGATCGGCCGCCGCCCGTTCCAGCGTCAGATCCATTGATTCCAGCCGCGCGCGGATCGGCATATAGGCAAAGGGGATGCAAAACGCGGTATGCGCCGAAATCAGATAACCAAGCCCCGTATACCCGGTCATCACCTTGATGCGCGAAAAAACCACCAACAGCGCCACGGCAGTCACAATCTCGGGCACCATCAAGGGTTGGTTGATGAAGGCGTACTTGAAGGTCAGCCCAGGATATGGGGCGGTGCGCGTGGTGGCCAGCGCCGCCATCGTCGCCACTGCCGTCGCAACCAGTGCCGCAATCGGCGCGATGGTCACCGACCGTAGAGTGGC
Organism: Paracoccaceae bacterium; assembly: GCA_049696055.1. Lineage (GTDB taxonomy): Bacteria > Pseudomonadota > Alphaproteobacteria > Rhodobacterales > Rhodobacteraceae > JBAVTI01. The sequence continues at coordinate 15,247 of JBAVTI010000396.1, forward strand.
ATCAATGATCCGCTCGTTATGCCAGGCCGACACGAACCAGCGCAGCGAAAACCCCTCCCAGATGCCCACGGTTGATCCGGCGTTGAAAGCAAACACCACCAGCGTCGCAATCGGCAGGTACAGCAGGAAAAAGCAAAACAGCGCGATGGCGGTGAACCCGCGCTGGCGCTTTATCGAAAACGGGTCAGACTGAAAGAAACGCTTAGCCATGTCGCACCTCCGACGTCGCGGTGGCGCGCACATAAACCAGCAAAGAAAGCATCACCACCGCCGTCAGGCTGATCGACAACGCCGAGCCCAAGGGCCAGTTGCGACCCTGCCCGAACTGCAACTCGATCAGATTGCCCAGCATCAGGTTCTTGCCACCCCCCAGCAGGCGCGGCGTTACATAAGCACCAAGCGACGGGATAAACACCAGAATTGAGCCCGCAATCAGCCCCGGCATCACCATCGGCACAATGATCCGACGCAACACCCGCCCTGGCCTCGCGTAAAGATCGGACGCGGCTTCCGCCAGACGGAAATCGAATTTCTCAAGGCTGGCATACAGCGGCAGCACCATCAACGGCAGGTAGACGTAGGCCATGCCCAGCAACACCGCCGGTTCAGTGAACATGATCTGAATAGGCGTATCGATCAGCCCCAGTTTGATCAGTACCGTGTTCAAAACCCCTTCGTTGCGAAACACCTCCTGAATGGCAAAGGTGCGGATCAACAGATTGGTCCAGAACGGAATGGTAATCAGCAACAGCCATAAATCCCGGCGATGCGCCGCACGCGTGGCAATGAAATAGGCCGTCGGAAACCCAAGGATCAGCGTCACAATCGTGGTAATCAGCGACAGTTTCACCGACCGCCACAGAATGCTTAAGTGCGCATCAGCGAAAGACAGGGTGTCGTCAAACATATCGCGCTCAAACACCACGCCAAACCAGGCATCCCCCGAAAACTGCCAGTATTTGACGTCGCCGTAATCGCCCTTCACCATGAATGAATACAAAACCACCACGAACAGCGGCCCGATGGCAGCGAAAAAGATGATCAACAACGCCGGCATCGACAGCCACCAACGGGTGCGAACGTCCTTGGCAGCGGCGGCTTTCGCGATGTCTTGGGCAGAGGCCATGCTCAATCCCTTAGCACTTGGGCGGCGGCGTCTTTGAACGCCACCCCCACCAGATCACCCACCGCAAACCCACTTGCTTGCGCGCGGTTATTCTGGCGACGCACGATGAAATTGCTGCCGTCGGTCAGCCGCACATGGAAATGGGTGTCGGTGCCGAAATAGACCACATTTTCCAGTGCGCCCTTCAGCGCCGCCTCGACACCATGCGCGACAATCTCGGCATGTTCAGGCCGCAGCATCACCGTCACCTTGCCCGATGGCCGCAGCCCTTCCGAGAAACCCGCCACAATCTCGGCACCCGACCCCAGCCGCACTTTGGCAAGGTCGACCGATGCAAATGTCACCTCACCGGTCATGAAATTCGCCTCACCAATGAAATCCGCAACAAAGCGCCGGTCGGGGCGGTCGTAAATCTGGCGTGGGCTGCCGACCTGCAACACCTGGCCCTGCGACATCACCGCGATCCGGTCTGACATCGTCAGCGCCTCTTCCTGATCATGGGTCACAAAGATGAAAGTGATGCCGGTTTCATGCTGCAAGCGCTTTAGCTCGATCTGCATTTCCTTGCGCAACTTGAAATCCAGCGCCGACAACGGCTCGTCCAACAGCAAGACCTTGGGCTGCGGCGCCAGCGCCCGCGCCAATGCCACCCGCTGCTGTTGTCCCCCCGATATTTCCGAGGTTTTGCGGTTCCGCAACTCTTCCATCCGCACCAGTCGCAGCATTTCATCCACCCGTGCGGCGACCTCGCGCTTGGGTCGATCCTGCATCTCCAGACCAAAACCGATGTTCTGCCCCACGGTCATATGCGGAAACAACGCATAGCTTTGGAACACCGTATTCACCGGGCGCAGATAGGGTGGCAACAACGCAATGTTCTCGCCATAAAGCGAAATTTCACCTGCCGTCGGAAACTCAAAGCCCGCAATCAACCGCAACAACGTGGTTTTGCCGCACCCCGACGGCCCCAGCAACGTGAAGAATTCGTTCCTCAAAATCGTCAAAGACACATCGTTCAGCGCGACGATCGGCGCGCCCGCGGCACCCTGAAACGCCTTGCTTACCCCGCGCGCCTCAATGGCCGTTTCAGCTGCTGCCACGTTGGTTTTCCCACCTGCCAAGACCAAAATCCGGGGGTTTTTGACCCGCGAAAGTCAGATCAGCGTAAACAGACTAAACAATTAGTCAACATTATTTCGATAGGGCTTTTTCTATCTTACCGCACGCAAATCACAGTGCCGCAGTCAAAACCAAACTGCTGCCATCAGAACCCCGCCGCCCAGAACCGCTTGCACTTTGCTGTCCGGCTTCAATCGGCTAGGGTGGCTTCAGGCACATAAAACCGAGGGCTGAGAGAATGCAGGCGACAAGACGAGCAATCACACTGGCGCTGTTGGCTTCGACGCTTTCGGCTTGCGTTGGCGGAACCGGGGTCGGGCGCGGCCGAACATCGAACCAATCGCCCGAACCTCAAATGCAAACCGCGCCCAACCCCGGCTTTGATGCGTGGGTGGCAAACTTCCGCCCTCGCGCTGGCGCCAAAGGCATCTCTGCCCCCACGCTTGACGCAGCTTTCCGCGCGGCTGGCTTCCTGCCCGGCGTCATTGAACGCGACCGCAATCAGACCGAATTCACCCGCACGCTGGAAGATTACCTTGCCATTGCCGCCTCGGATGAACGCATTGCCAAAGGCCGCGCCGCCATGGCGCAATACGGCGGCGTGCTTTCGGAAATCGAAAACCGTTACGGCGTGGAATCCCATGTCGTTGCAGCCGTTTGGGGGCTGGAAAGCCAATATGGCGCGCGACGCGGCAATGTGCCGGTGGTGTCGGCACTTGCAACCTTGGCCTATGACGGCAGGCGCGGTGATTTCTTTGAACAACAACTGATCGCCGCCCTGCGCATCTTGCAAAACGGCGATGTCACCCCCGGCAACATGACCGGCAGCTGGGCGGGCGCGATGGGGCATACCCAGTTCATCCCGACCTCTTACCTTGGCTTTGCCGTCGATTTTCGTGGCGACGGGCGGCGCGATATCTGGTCGGATGATCCGACCGACGCGCTGGCCTCGACCGCCGCATATCTGGCGAAATCAGGCTGGACCCGTGGCCAGCCTTGGGGCGTCGAGGTGCAACTGCCAAGCGGCTTTAACACCGGACAAACCGGGCGGGGCACCTCGCGCAGCGCCACCGATTGGGAAGACCTTGGTGTGCGCGCGGCCAACGGTGGCACGGTGCCAAACCACGGTGCCGCGTCGATCCTGATACCGCAAGGGGCCAGCGGCCCGGCCTTCATGATCTTTCGCAATTTCACTGTGATCACCCGCTACAATAACGCAGAAAGCTATGTGATCGGCGTCGGCCACCTGTCCGATCGTCTGCGTGGCGGCCCGGCGATCATCGGCAGTTTCCCGCCTGACGCCCAAGGCATGAACATCTCGCAGCGTCAGGAACTTCAGCGCCTGCTGACCGCCGCCGGATTTGATACCGAAGGCTCTGATGGCGTCATCGGCAAGAAAACCCAAGCCGCCATCAGCGCCTATCAGCAAAGCAAAGGGCTGCCCGTCACCGGCCAACCCTCGCTCGAACTGCTGGCGCTGCTGCGTTAACCCCTCGCTACTACGCCCGAAAAACCGGAGCCGCCACATGCCCAATACCTCTGCTTCTCTTTTCGAACGCGGCATGAAAGTGCTGGTTGAAGGCGTCTCGTCGGCCTCGCGCGGACCTGCCACCTTTGGCGGCGCGCCACGCTACATGTCACATGGGGCGGGTGCGCGGCTGTACGACGTGGATGGTCGCGAATATATTGACTGGATGATGGCTTTTGGTGCCCTGCCCCTTGGCCATGCCCACCCCGCAATTGTCGAAACCGTCAGCCGTGAAATCGCCCGTGGCAGCCATTTTGCCACCGCCCTGGAGGTCGAGGTTGAAGTGGCCGAGATGCTGGTGGCCCTGCTGCCGCATGTCGATAAAGTGCGCTTTGCCAACACCGGAACCGAGGCCGCGATGGCGGCCTTTCGCCTTGCCCGTGGCCATACCGGGCGGCGCAAGATCATCAAGTTCGAAGGCCATTATCACGGCTGGTCTGATGCGGTTTTGATCAACACCAACCCGATGCCCCCTGCCGCCCTTGGCCACCCCAATTCCCCGATCCGCATCTGCGACAGCTCTGGTATCCTTGAGGAATCATGGGCCGATACCATCGTGGTGCCGTGGAACGACTTTGACGCCCTGACCCGCGCGATGGCCGTGCATGGCCGTGATGCCGCCTGTGTTGTCACCGAAGGGGTGATGTCCAACATGGGCGTCATCCCGCCAAAACCCGGCTATCTTAACCACATGCAAGACCTGTGCCACCAATACGGCGCACTGTTCTACCTTGATGAAACCGTTACCGGCTTTCGTCTGGCCGCCGGTGGCTGTGCTGCGATTTACGGCCTCTCACCCGATATTGTCACCTATGGCAAAGCACTTGGCGGCGGCTTTCCGATGGCCTGTATCGGCGGGCGCTGCGACATCATGTCGGGGCTTGAGTGGGGCAAGGTTCTGCACTTTGGCACCCATAACGCCGGTCGTCTGGCGCTGCATGTCTGCAAAACCATGCTGACCACGATGCTGGCCGACAATCAGGCAGGCTTCCATAAAATCAAAGACCTAGGGCAGAAAATGGCGGGCGAAATCCAAGCCATCGCGCGGGCCAACAACAAGCACGGCGTGGTCGTGCAAAGCGTGAATTCGATGTTCCAGATCTTTTTCACCGATGCCCCGGCCATCACTGATTACCGCGATTTCTGCACCCATGTCGATCGCACCAAGTTCCGCAATTTCGCGCTGCGGCTGATGGACAAGGGCATCTACATGAACCCCTCGGCCACCCTGCATTCGCTGTCCTCGATCGTCCACACCGAGGCCGATATCGAAGCCACCGCCCGCGCCATTGCCGAAACGCTGGACGAAATGCCATGAAGCCCACCATCGGCATCCTTGGTGTAGGCCAGCTTGCCGAATTCCTGATCCGGGGGGCAAGCGATCATTACCGTTTCGTCCTTTCCCCCCGCAATCCCAGCCGCTCTGCCGTCTTGGCCGCCGAATTTGGCGCCACCATCGCGCCAACCAACCAAGCCCTCGTCGATCACTGCGACCAAATCCTAGTGTGCCTGCCCGCCGCCCAAGGCCTGCGCGTCCTGCAATCCCTGCACTTTCGCACGGGCCAATCCGTGCTTTCAGCGATGGCCGGTGCCGCACCTTCGGATGTCGCCAAAGCCACCCACCCCGCTGCCGCCCATTGCACAATGATGCCTGGCCACGCCAACGCTTATGGTGTCGGCCCTAGCCTTTTGTACCCCCCCTCGCCGGTCTGGCATGCCTTCCTGCAAACTCTTGGCCCGGTTCACGCCTTTACCGACCCCGACACCTTTACCAAGGCCACCACTTTCGGCGCACTATCAGGTGCGACTTTCGCCTTCATGCAGCACCTGATCGGCTGGTTTGAAGCCCAAGGCATCGCCCCGCAAACCGCCCGCGCACTTGTCGCCCAAACCCTGCGTGGCAATGCCGACGTGTTGCTGCGCGACCCCGCCCCCCTTGCCGACATCGCCAAAGGCGTTGCCACCCCCGGCGGCATTACCGAAATGCTGGTCAACTCCCTTAATGAAACCAATGCCCTACACGCATGGGCATCGGCGATGGATCACGTCCTTGCCAGAATTACAGCGCCGCCACCCGGATCTGCGGCCAATCTCCGCCCAGTGACCGAAACGCCCGACTGCGGCAGGTAAACACGATAATCTGCTGGCCCTGCGCCACCCGGTGCAACGCGGTAAACATCGCCTCAATCCGGTCATCGTCGGAAAACACCAAGGCATCGTCCAGCACCACCGGCACCCCCTCGCCCGCCTTGGCAAGCAACCGCGCGAACGCCAGCCGGGTCAGCACCGCAATCTGTTCACGCGTGCCGCCTGACAGAATATCCAGCGACTCTTCCACCCCGCCGCGCACCAAAGCCCGCGGCAACAGCGTCACATCATCCATCACCAACTCGCCATCACCATGCAGCACCCGCAGCAGCGGCAGCAATTCGGCCATCACCGGCGCGAAATAGCGATCCTTCGCCGCCGAACGCGCCGCCTCCAGCGCGCCCCGCAGCCGCATCAACGCCGCCACTTCGGCGCTGTAAAGCCCGTCGCGGTGCCGCACCGCCTCCAGCCGCCCCTCCACCTCGGCGCGCCGTTCCTCGACACCATCCTCGGCCCAACTGCCAATCTCTGCCGACAGCACCAACTGACGGTCCAACAGGCGGCGCTCTTGCTCAGCCGCTGCCCGCACCACACTGGCGGCACGGTCAAATTCCGCCTGCAAGGTCACGATGTCCGCCCCGCCAACCGCCAAACCTGCATGGTGCCGCTCTGCCACCTCCAGCGCCAAAACGGCTGCCGCCCGTGCAGCCTGCACCGTCAACCGCCGCTCGGGCCTTGCGGCCACTGGCCCCAAAACCGCCTCTGCCGCCTCGCAATCGCGCAAGGCCGTGTCACGCGCTGCCCGCGCCGCTACCGCCGCCTCGCCCCGCTCTACCCGCGCCTCGCGTGCCCGATCCCGCGCGATTCCACCCGAACGCGCTGCCTCGGCCGCCGCTTCAACCGCCCGCCGCAACGCCTCGATATCCGGCACCGCATCTGGCAAACCCTGCACGGCATCACGCGCCGCAACCACACCCGCCCGCAACACCTCCAACCCCTCAGGCGCCAGCGCCATACACCGCGCCCGCGCCGCAGCCGCCAATTGCAACGCCTCGGCCCGCCGTGCCATTTCGGCCCGCGCCGCCCCCACACTTGCCAGCCCAAGCGCCGCCAAAGCCGCCGCCAAAGCCGCATCCGAGGCCGCCAACGCCACACCCGCCTCGCCCCCCCCCTCGGCAGGCGTCAGCACCAGCCGCCCGATGCCCGCTGCCACCACTTCGGTCACACCGCGTAACACTTCGCGCGCGCCCTCTGCCAAGGCCTGGCCCGCAATGCTAAAGCCCTGCGCGCCTGCGTCATAGCGCACGTCAAGGCGCGCGCCCCCCGCATCTGCCCGCGCCCGCGCCAGATCGCAGGCCCGCTCTAACGCCTCCAGCCGCGCAACCGACCTGTCATCCACCACAATCGCTGCGGCTTGCGCCGTTGCCGCCTCGTCCTGCCGCCGCGCCGCTTCGGCAGCTACCAGTGTCGCCTCCAAGCCCGTCAGCCGCTGACGCAGACCCTGCGCTTGCATGGCCCGGTGTCCCAGATCCAACGCTGCCGCCAATCGACCATGCTCAGCCTCGGCCGCATCAAACGCCGCTGCGGCCAAGCGTTCCGCCGTCACCGCAGCCTCGCGCGCAACCGTCACCGTCAGCATCCGCGCCTCGGCAGCCGCGAACGTCGCCGCCGCCGCGCGCGCCTGCGC
>JBAVTI010000397.1:0-24929 GCA_049696055.1 Paracoccaceae bacterium
GGGCTAAACACAAGGGCCGGGGAATTCCCCGGCCCTTTGTCATTTCGGATGTTGCAATTAGCGGCGATTACTCGCGGTTGCCCATGAATTGCAGCAAGAACATGAACAGGTTGATGAAGTCGAGGTAAAGCTGCAGTGCGCCCATGATGGCGGATTTGCCAAGCCACTCGCTGTCACCATGCTGCGCGTGTTGCAGGTAGGTATTCTTGATGTTCTGGGTGTCATAGGCGGTCAGACCCGCAAAGATCAGCACGCCGATAACCGAAATCGCAAATCCAAGCGCCGACGAAGCAAGGAAGATGTTTACGATCATTGCCACCAGCAGACCAATCAGGCCCATCATCAGGAAAGTGCCCATGCCGGACAGGCTTTTCTTGGTGGTATAACCGTACAGCGACATGCTCGCGAAAGAGATCGCGGTGACAAGGAAGGTGGTTGCGATCGACTCGCCGGTGAAAGCCGCGAAAATCCATGCCATCGACAGGCCCATCACGGCTGCATAGGCATAGAAGAACAACTGCGCCGTTGCGACCGACGCGCGCTGGATTACCGCGCCAAAGGCGAAAACCATCGCCAGCGGCGCGAACATCACGATCCAGCCCAGCATGTTGGGTTGCAGCGTTTCAGGGTTGCGGAAGATCGACAGCAAAGCCGGGCTGGAGCCTACTGCCCAAGCCACACCACCGGTTAGCAGGGTGCCCACGGACATCAGCCCATAGACCTTGTTCATGTGGGCGCGCAGCCCTTCGTCCATTACCGCCGATCGGGTGCCAGCGCCGACCGAACGGATCGTTTCATATTCAGCCATAGGAAGCCTCCGTTAATGTTCCGTCGGGCGGGCCTGAAGATCAGGCTCGCCCTATGCGGTCAATATCGGTGGGACTGCCCAAGATTTCAAGGAATTCCGTCAGAAATATCGAAAAGAGTCAGCGCTAACGCAACCAGGTCTGCGGCACGTCCCAAATCGGCCGGGCGGCCTCGGCCTCGGCAGTCGCGCGATCAATCCCAATGTCGTCAAGAATTCGGTCGTCATAAGTGGCAAGCTTGCGGCGTTGCCGCTGCAGGGAAAATAGCTGTGACAGTTGATGAAAGAACCCCTTGCGACGGCGCTGGGCCGGGGAGCTGATGCAATGATCCATGACATTACCTTTCAGAATTTGATGTGTTGGTGGTTTTGTATGAAGCTTCTTGATTCTTTTGCCATAGAGTGATTGATTATGAAAATGAATGATTGTTAGCTTGATCATCACAGGAAATGATATGGCAAGAAATTTGGATCTGACGGCGCTACGCTCTTTTGTCGCCGTCGCTGATGCGGGGGGCGTGACGCGGGCGGCGGGGCTTTTGAACCTGACGCAATCGGCCGTCTCGATGCAGATCAAACGGCTGGAAGAAGCTTTGGCGCAAAACTTCTTTTCGCGGGCCGCGCGGAAATTGGTGCTTACACCAGAGGGCGAGCAGCTGTTGGGCTATGCGCGCCGAATGCTGGCGCTGAATGATGAGGTCTTGTCGCGGTTGACCGACAGTGGCTACGAGGGCGAGTTGCGGTTGGGCGTGCCTTGTGACATTGTCTACCCACAAATCCCCGGCATTTTGAAATCGCTGGCCCGTGAATTTCCACGGGTGCGGATCAATCTGGTGTCATCGTTCACGCAAGAACTGCTTGAAGGATTTGGGCGTGGCGAATTCGATATGATCCTTACCACCGAAGATGCGCCGGGGCCGGGGGGCGAGGTGTTGTCAACGCGTGATCTGGTCTGGCTGGGGGCCGCAGAAGGCACCGCCGCACAACGCCGCCCGGTGCGACTTGGTTTTGTTGATATTTGCCGCTTTCGCAATATGGCGCAAATGGCGTTGGACAATGCCGATATCCCTTGGGAAATGGGGTTCGAGGGCGATTCCGAGCAGGTGGTCGAGGCGACGGTGGCTGCGGATCTTGCGATAACGGCTCGGTTGCGCGGATCAATTTGGGATGGTGTGACGGTCATCGAGGCGGGAAACCTGCTGCCCGAATTGGGCCAGTTCAAGGTGTGCTTGTATGACGCCGGTCTGAAAAAGGGCGAAGTTGCGCAAACGTTGTTGGCGCAGATCCGCTGTGCCTATGGCAATTGAAACTCAATGACGACCTTGCCGGAAGAACTGCGGTTGCGCAGCAAGGCAAGAGCGTTTTCAACCTGGTCGAACGGCATGATATGGCTGATGTGAGGCCGAAGGCTGCCCTGCGTGAACCATTCAAATAGCGTGGCAAGGCTGGTCGTCAGTACTTCCGGACGAAAATTCAGGTATCCTCCCCAGTAAAGGCCGATGACGTCAATGTTCTTTACCAACAGCAAATTCGCAGGAATTTGCGGTACGATACCTGACGCAAATCCGATCGCAAGCAAGCGTCCTTCGGGATTGGTGGCGCGAAGGGCCTCTAGAAAAGCCTCTCCGCCGACAACATCGTAAAGCACGTCGATGCCGCCGAGCAATTTCAAGGCACCGCGCAGGTTTGGGGCATCGCTGTCGATCAGGTAGTCGGCCCCGGCGGATTTGGCGATGGCCAGTTTCTCGGCCCCGCGCGCTGTTGCGATGACCCGCGCACCCATCCGTTTGCCGATTTCCACAGCCGTCAGACCAACGCCTCCTGCGGCACCGGTAACCAATAGCGTCTCGCCGGGCTGCAATCGGGCGCGATGATCAAGGGCAAGATGGCTGGTACCGTAGGCGATTTGAAAGGCTGCAGCCTGTGTAAAGCTCATCGCGTCTGGAAGTGCGACACAGCGCGCGGCGGGAAAGCAACCAAAGGGGGCAAGTCCTCCATGCCCAGCGAAAGCTGCAACGCGTGTTCCGACTGCGGGAAAGACGGTTTCGGGGCCAACGGCATCAACGATCCCCGCAACTTCCATCCCAAGAGTAAAAGGCAGATCGGGGCGTTCTTGATATTTTCCATCGATCATCAGAAGATCCGCAAAATTCAGCCCACAGGCGGCGATGCGCAGACGCACTTCGCCGAAACCAGGATCGGGGATGGGGATGTCGCGCATTTTGGCGGGCTGTCCACTCGTCTCAAGCTGGTAGGCGCGCATATATCCTCCGATATTGGGGTGCACTTGAACTTTAGGGTCAGCGCGGAAGGGATTCCAGCGAAAGAGTCATAGCATATTGCGAATGAATTTCTGGTAAAATTCGCAATTTGCGAAGCAAAATGATAAACCCGCATTGCGCGAGTAGTCGTTAACTAAAGCGCCCTAGGGGTGCAGGCGTCGCGTCAGTGCAGAATACTTCTTCACCTGTATAATTGGACATATCCAAAAAGACAGGTTTTGAGACGAGAATCGGCTCTTAAAATAAATGCTGTGGAAAAAAGGACTTTGGCAGATTTTGGCACGTTTCTTGCTTATAAGTTAGTAGGGAACATTGACACAGTGGAGATAGTAATGAAGCACCCCGTAGACGCACATGTTGGCAAGCGTATCCGCCATCGCCGATGGATGGTTGGTATGACGCAGCAGCAACTGGCCGATCGTGTGGGCATCAAGTTTCAGCAAATACAAAAGTATGAAACCGGGATGAATCGGGTTTCGGCTTCCCGGCTATGGGATATTGCTGATGCTTTGGGTGTGACCATTGCCTTCTTCTTTGAGGGTATCAACGACGCACGTGAAGCGGCGGGCGCGGTTGAAGGTGACATCCTTGCGGACAAGGAAGCCCTTGAGTTGGTTCGTTCCTACTATGCCATCCCAGAAGCCCAACGTCGTCGGCTATTTGATCTGGCGCGCGTGCTTAGCGAAGCGGCCTAACTGCGACAGGAACGTTAGGCTCAGATCATTGACCGGATCGCTTGACCGGGGCGCTGCGATTAGGTAGCGCCTTGGGCCTCAAGCGGAGATGGAATATGCTGATTTTGACGGATGCAGTGCGCGCTGAACTGATGGCGGTGGCCGCTGAAATGGCCGATGTTGCGCGCGAGGCAACGCTGTTGCATTTCCGTAGTGCGGGGTTATCGGCAGATAACAAGGACATTGGCCGATTTGATCCGGTGACCGTAGCCGATCGTCTGTCCGAAGAACGGATGCGGGCTGTCTTGGCAAAGCGTCGCCCACAAGACGGCATCCTTGGCGAAGAAATGGCTCCGACCGTAGGCACCAGCGGCCTGACCTGGGTGATAGACCCTATTGACGGCACCAGATCATATCTGGCCGGGACCCCTACCTGGGGAGTGTTGATTTCGGTCGCAGACGAGTCTGGGCCGATCTATGGCCTGATCGACCAACCCTATATCGGTGAGCGGTTCGAAGGCGGCTTTGGGCGCGCAGTGATGGTTGGTCCGCATTGGTCGCGCCCGCTGAAAACGCGCGCTGCACGCCCGCTTTCCGAATGTATTTTAATGACGACCTTTCCCGAAGTGGGAACCGCCCAAGAGGGGGCAGCCTTTCGGCGTCTGGTGCCGGAATGCCGTCTGACGCGGTATGGCATCGATTGCTATGCCTATGCGCTGATCGCGGCAGGTCATATTGATCTGGTCGTCGAGGCGGGGTTGCAGGCTTATGATGTGCAAGCGCCGATTGCTGTCATCGAGGCTGCGGGGGGCATTGTCACCGATTGGCAGGGCCGTCCGGCACCACAGGGTGGGCGCATTCTGGCGGCGGCAAACCGAGAGGTTCATGCTGCAGCGATGGTGATGTTGAACGGTTGAGGCGGTTGGCGGGTTTGCATCGGCTGCCGTCCCCAAAGCCATCGAGGCTCCGGGTGCGGCGTTGGCGCTCGTTGCAGCGATGGGATGATCGCCCGATACCATTTCCAATTGCCAGAGTGTTCGCGTCCGAAAGGGACGCCGTTATCCGTTAGTCTTGCAGTGCGGCATTGGCAGGTCAGAAATGCTGGGGATCGGACTTGGGCGTTGATGGTCGGTCCCAACGCCGCAAGAGAGGGCTCGATGCCCTCGAAGGCGGCACTTGTGAAAAAGACAGCCGGATAATTGAGTAGAGTTGAAACTGGCCGCTGTTTTCGCAGGCCGAGGTTGGCTAACATAACCAGGCGCACGAGTCCTTTAACCCCTTCTGTCGTGCCGGTTCCCAATGCACCGAAGGGGGGAGGGGGAACGTATGTCTGAAATTCTGATCCAAGGCGCGGTGGCCGTTGTCACCATGGATGGCGCGCGGCGCGAAATTGCCGGCGGTGACGTCTTGATCCGGGGTGGCGTGATTGCCGAAGTGGGGCAGGGGATCACCACAACTGGCAGCACCATCGCTGCGCGCGGGTGCGTGGTGACGCCGGGGTTGGTGAACACGCATCATCATTTGTATCAGACCCTGACCCGTGCAGTTCCCGGTGGGCAGGACGCATTGTTGTTTGGTTGGTTAAAGACGCTCTATCCGATCTGGGCGCGTTTTGGACCCGAAGAGATGTTCGTATCAGCACAGGTTGGATTGGCTGAGCTTGCGCTTTCAGGCTGCACGATGACGTCGGATCATCTGTATCTGTTCCCCAATGGCGCGCGGTTGGATGATACCATTGCTGCCGCGCGCGATGTGGGATTGCGGTTTCACCCGACGCGGGGGGCGATGAGCATCGGCGAAAGTGCTGGTGGGTTACCACCTGATACCTTGGTAGAGCGCGAGGTTGATATCCTGAAAGACAGTATTCGGGTGGTGGATGCGTTTCATGATGCCCGCGAGGGTGCAATGGTGCGGGTGGGGCTGGCCCCCTGTTCGCCGTTTTCGGTGTCGCGTGATCTGATGCGTGAGGCGGCTTTGTTGGCACGTGACAAGGGCGTGATGCTGCACACCCATTTGGCCGAGAACGACGAGGATATCGCCTATTCGTTGGCTCAGTTTGGCTGTCGGCCGGGGCAATATGCCGAAGACCTGGGCTGGACGGGAAGCGACGTGTGGCATGCGCATTGCGTCAAACTGGACGCGGGCGAAATTGATCTGTTCGCCCGAAGTGGTACCGGGGTGGCGCATTGCCCCTGTTCGAACTGTCGGCTTGGGTCGGGCATTGCCCCGGTAAGGGCGCTGCGGGATGCAGGGGTGAACGTCGGGTTGGGCGTTGATGGATCCGCCAGCAATGACGCGGGCAACCTGATGGGCGAAGCGCGCCAAACCCTGTTGTTGCAGCGGGTCAGCCGTGGCGCAGACGCAATGGCCGCGCGTGAAGCGCTAGAGATTGCTACTCTGGGCGGCGCAAAAGTGTTGGGGCGGCATGACTGCGGGTCGATCGAACCCGGCAAGCGGGCGGATATCGCGATTTGGGATGTGTCTGGCATCGAAGCTGCAGGGGCTTGGGATCCGGTTGCGGCCCTAATATTGTGTGGGCCAACGCGGGTGCGTGATCTGTTTGTTGAGGGGAGGCAAGTGGTCAATGGCGGGCACTTGGTAACGATTGATCTGGCCGCCGTAATTGCGCGGCAAAATGTTTTGGCTGCCCGATTGATGGGGTGATATTCAAGCAATGCGTTTGAGGATGGCGCAAGCCCGTGGCAATTGATAGGTCGCGTTGGAAACTGACACTTGTGGAGGGCGCAATGTCCCATGATTACGAGGCGCAACGCGCCGACACCTTCGAGACGTTCACCCAAATGGGTACTGAAATTTCGCTGCCCAAGATGGCGATAGTGGATTTTCAGTTCTACCCCGATGACATTGATGCGCAGTGGGATGCGCTAGAGGCCGCATTGCGTGACAAAGGTTTCAAAACCACGCGCTACGAAGATGAAGAAACGCTGGATGCCAGCATCGGCCCGATCGAAGTAAACCCAGAAAGCATCTGGAAGTACGAACGGATTGCCACCGAAGTAGCCCTGAAGTTCGACTTCAATCCTGATGGCTGGGGTCTGGTCGAAGACTGATCAGAGTCTGGGCTTGCCGCCCACCCATACAGCCTGCACCGCCCGATCGTCGCCCATCATGATGGTCGGGAAGATTGACTGCCAGATGTCGGATGCGCGGCGGGTTGCTTGCTCGATTGCCGGGGTTGAGGCCAAATTGATCACCACAAGGTCGGCTTCCATTCCTGGACTGATATTGCCGATCTGGTGATCGGCGTGCAGCGATTGGGCCGAGCCTTGCGTCGCCAGCCACCACAGTTGTGCCGGATGCAGGGCATGGCCGCGCAGTTGTGCGACCTCATAGGCCGAGGCCATGGTGCGCAGCATGGAAAAAGATGATCCCCCGCCAGTATCGGTCGCAAGGCCAATCCGGTGACCAGCCGCCTTCAGCCCTGCCATGTCGAACAGACCCGACCCGATGAAGGTATTTGAAGTGGGGCAATGGATCAGGCTGGCGTCCACCTCGCGCAGCCGATCTTTTTCGCGGGGCTCCAAATGGATGGCGTGGCCATAAAGGCCACCTTTGCCCAAAAGGCCGAAGGTCTCATAAGTGTCAAGGTAGTCGCGCGCCGATGGGAACAGGCCCTTTACCCAAGCGATTTCGTCCAGCTGTTCGGACAAATGGGTTTGCATCAGGCAATCCGGGTTGGCTGCCCATAGAGCGCCCAAGGCCTCCAGTTGCTCTGGCGATGATGTCGGCGAAAACCGCGGCGTGATGACATAAGACAACCTGTCCGTCCGATGCCATTTTGCCAAAAGCGCCGCTGAATCGTCATACGCACTTTGTGCAGTATCGCACAGGCTGGCAGGGGCGTTGCGGTCCATGCAGGTTTTTCCTGCCCATGCACGCGCGCCCCGTGCTTTTGCCGCAGCAAAGAACGCGTTCGTCGAAGCTGGATGGATGGTGGTGTATGAACAGACTGACGTGGTGCCATTGGACAGTGTCAGGTCGAAATAGCGGCTCGCCACTTCTGCGGCATAGGCGGGGTCGAAAAAGCGCATTTCTTCGGGAAAGGTATAGGTATTCAACCAATCAATCAGCCTCTTGCCCCACGAGGCGATAATTGCGGTTTGCGGATAATGCGCGTGGGCATCGATAAAACCTGCCGAAATTAACGACCGGCCATAGTCGGTGATGCGGGCCTGAGGATGGGCTTTGCGCAGGCTATCGGCGGGGCCTGTAGCGACGATATGCCCTGCCTCCATCAGCACGCCGCCATGGCTTTCCAGCCGCGCGGCCGATGCGCCGATCTGGAAAGGATCGCCTGCGAAGGAAAGCACTTGCCCCAGAACCAGTTCCGCCATTTCCATCCCCTTGATCAACCGCGCTTAGCCTATGCCCTTTTGAAGCTTTGGTAAATTTCCCCTGTGCCCCTGTTTCTTTGAAACTGCTTGTCATAAGGTCGGGGTAATCGGAAAGGGCGGGCGATGGCGGAATTTCAGGCAGAAACAGAGGTGCGCGAGGATAATCCGCTTGAGGCGCGTCGCGTCTCGGCGATCCTTGCTGCGGTCGATGCCAGTGATACCGCCCGCCTGACCGAACTTCTAGAGCCGCTGCATGCCGCCGACATCGCCGACCTTCTGGAACAGATCAGCGGCAGCACGCGACGCGATCTTTTGCGTCTTTGGTCGGGTGAGATTGACGGCGAGATTCTGTCAGAAATTGACGAATCTATCCGCGAAGAGGTGATCGAATACCTGCCGCGCAATGTGCTTGCCGATGCTGTGCGCGAATTGGATACCGACGATGTCGTTGATATTCTTGAAGATCTTGAAGAGCCGCAGCAAGAGCTGATCCTTGGCGCTCTGGCCGATGCAGACCGCGTTGCGGTGCAACAGGCGATGGCATTTCCCGAGGGCTCTGCCGGGCGCCTGATGCAACGCGAGGTGGTTGTTGCCCCCGAACACTGGACCGTGGGCGAGGCCATCGACTATCTGCGAGAGGCGGATCATCTGCCTGATCAATTCTACCACGTTATCCTTGTTGATCCGCGTATGAAGCCGCAAGGCTATGTGACGTTGGGCCGCCTGTTGTCATCGCGCCGCGACGTGCGTCTGCGCGCCATTGAAGAAGACAGTTTCCGCACCCTGAAGGCGACCGAGGAAGAGGCAGATGTTGCCTATATCTTTAACCAATATCACTTGATTTCCTGCCCGGTGGTTGATGCAAATGATCGTCTGGTCGGCGTGATTACCATCGACGACGCGATGAACGTGCTGGACGAAGAACACGAGGAAGACATGCTGCTGTTGGCCGGTGTGGGCGAAAGCTCGATTGCCGACGGGGTGCTGGAAACGGTGAAACAGCGGTTTCCGTGGCTGTTTGTGAACATTATCGCGGCCAACCTGTCGGCGCTGGTGATCGCGCAGTTTGCCGATACCATCATGGTTATTGTGGCATTGGCCGCCTTGATGCCAATTGTCGCCTCGATGGGCGGCAATGCGGGGACGCAATCGTTGACCGTGGCGGTACGGGCGCTGGCAACACGCGACCTTACCGGATCAAATGCCATGCGTGTCGTGCGGCGCGAGGCGATTGTCGGCATGATCAACGGTGTCGGTTTCGCCGCAATCATGGCGCTGATCGGCTGGCTTGGCTACGGCTCGCTGATGTTGGGGGTGGTGATCGGCATGGCAATGATCGTCAATCTGTTCATTGCGGCGTTGGCGGGCACGTTGGTGCCACTGGCGCTAGAACGGATCGGCTTTGATCCGGCGCTGTCATCGGGCACTTTCGTGACAACGCTAACCGATGTGACCGGGTTTTTCGTGTTTTTGGGGCTGGCCACGGTAATGCTGCTATGATGATCGACGAGATCAAGGCGCAGGCCCGCACTCGGGCATTTGCCGCCCGCAAGGCGGCGTTTGCGGCAGGGCAGGGGCAGGCGGCGGAACTGCTCGCCGATTGGCTTGAACCGCATTCCGACCGGGTTCTGGCCGGCTACATGGCGATGCGGACGGAGATCGACCCCCATGCCGCGATGGCGGCACACCAAGGCCCGGTCTGCGTACCGGTAATCATCGGCAAAGGCCAAGCCTTGAAGTTCCGGGAATGGACGCCCGGTTGCGCCATGGTGCCCGGTGATTTCGGTGCGTTAATCCCGCGCGATGGGGAATGGCTGGAACCATCGGTGCTGATTGTGCCCTTGGTTGGCTTTGATCGGCGCGGCTACAGGCTTGGCTATGGCGGCGGGTTTTACGACCGCACTTTGCAAGCATTGCGCGCCAAACATCCGACGCTGGCCATAGGTTTTGCTTTCGCGGCGCAAGAACTGCCAGAGGTGCCAATTGATCAGTATGATCAGCGGCTTGATGCAATTGTAACCGAGAATGGCCCGCTAACTCTGCTTTGATTTCTCACGGTGGAAATATCCCCCGCTTCTTGCGCCGCCGCCATCCGGACGGCGGGCTTACTTGGCGATTTTCTCGTCGCGCACGAACATGTTGGCCCATGCGCGGTCGATCAGGTCGGGGGACATTTGGTTTGGAATGCCCTCAAACTCGCAAATTGCGATCATCTGGTCGATCAGGAACACCGGCTGATAGTTGGCGTAATTGTTGTCAATCGTTGGGTATTTGACTTTAAGCAAATGCACCAGCGTCCGCTCATCCAGTGGTACCTTCTTCTTGCGCGCCACCATCGCAAAGATTTTCAGGAAGTTTTCCTGATTTGGCCCGTCGATCTTGATCTTGAAAAAGATCCGCCGCAGGGCCGCGCCATCGAAAATCTCGTTCGGATGGAAGTTGGTCGAGAAAATTACCAGCGTGTCAAACGGGACAGTGAATTTCTCGCCCGATTGCAGCGCCAGAATATCTTTGCTTTCTTCCAGCGGCACGATCCAGCGGTTCACAAGCTTTTGCGGTGGTTCTGCCTGGCGACCAAGGTCGTCAACGATGAAAATTCCGCCGTTTGATTTCAACTGCAACGGCGCTTGGTAGGTGCGCGCCGTGGGGTTGTAGGTCAAATCCAGCATTTCCAATGACAATTCGCCGCCGGTGATCACCGAAGGGCGCTCGCAATAGACATAGCGGTTGTCGAACCGGTTCGAGGTGCGTCGCAGGCTGTTGGGGTCATCCACCGCTTCTTCGGCCTTGGAATGCACGATCGGGTCATAGACCGTGATCACCTGACCCGAATACTCCAACGCGCGCGGCACATAGATCTTGTCGCCAAGTGCATCGCGAATACCGTTGGAAATTGAGGACTTACCGTTGCCCGGCGGGCCATACATCAGAATTGAACGGCCGGAAGACACTGCAGGGCCAAGGTTGCTGATCAGATCATCAGGCAGGATCAAATGCCCCATGCCCGACAACAGCTGCGTGCGCGTTAGCTTCATGTTGCGCACCGATTGGCGTTTAACCTGTTCCTTATAGCTTTCCAGCGGGATCGGGATCGCACCATAGTATTCCGATTGTGCCAGCGCGTCCAAAGCCCGCGCCTTGCCGCCATCGGTCAGCTGATAACCCATCTCGTTGCCCGATGTGGCATGCAGGGTGCCTGTCGCCTCGAGCAATTTTTGCCCACGGGCAAGGTCAACCAGCTCTTGCGTCACCGGAACCGGCACGCAAAGCACGCGCGATAGCTCTGATACCAGATCAAGGTTCATCCGGAAAATGGTTTTCAGCAGGATATCCCGCATCATCACCACGGAAATGCCGGTTTCCGCCAAGGTGCGCGGAGCGGTGGGCGCAATCACATTCGGGGTGATTACGGCGGGAGGCGTTTGAACATTCATCAGCTCACCTTTGGTGGTCTTGGCTATTAGGGGCGGGCCCAAGTGTAATGGACCGCTGGTTAACCAAGAGTGAAGCAGGTCACTAAAGCAAAATTACGGCAAGAAGATAAAAAACAAGCGTTCCGGCCAGCGCGAGACCCATGGGAAATTTGTGATGTGTCCAACTTGCCCAATCCGGCGTGGCGCGGCGCATCGCAGGTATGGCACGCATCACCCGGTGGCTGACAAAAGCTCCCAGCACACAGGCGGCAAAAAGTCCCAGCAAAAACCGGACATCGCCCGCGTAAAAGAACGGTGCCATGGCCGCCGCGAACTTGGCGTCGCCGGCCCCCAGGGCTCCAAGCGCGTTCAAAAGGAAGCCTGCGACCAGCACAATTGCCCCAACCGCCCAACCCCAAAGCCAGGCTTCAAAGGCCAAATGTGACATCGCAATCAGGCCAAGCCCGACCAGCGCATAAACGGCAACCAGTACCATGACAGCGCGGTTGGGGATCTTCATGAATTTCATGTCAGACCAAGACACCCAAAGGGCGACCGGCAGGACAAACGGCAAAAACCAAAGCGCAGAGGTTGGGGTCAACATCGCTTAATCACATTCTATTCTAGAGCGGCGAGGCTGCGCGCGGCGGCTTCGAAATGCTGTGGGTGGGTATCAATGGCTTCTTGCAGCAGGCCTTTGCCCACGGTCACATCGCCCTGTTTGATCGCTGTAAGCGCCAGCGTGTACATCAACTCGGCCCGTTCGGTTTGGGTCACCTGAATAACGGGCATATCGTATTTGCGCTGCGCACCGCGGGCGAGAATAAGGTTGTTCTTTGCGGTGAACATCGAAGGATCATAGGTAATCGCTTCGACAAACAGTTTTTCCGCGCCCGGCGCATCAGAACGGGTCAGCTTCGAGAAACCCCAGTTGTTCAACACGCCCGCCGGTTTGGTCGTAAGGCCCGAGGCAATTTCGTAGAAACTGTCTGCCTTCTTCCAGTTTTTGTTGCTGTCAGCCACCATCGCCTCTAGCCGGTAGCGCTCGAAGGTTTCGTGGGTGGGGGGGATCTTGTTCAACTCCGCCTCTGCCGCTTTCCATTCGTTGGTGCGGATAAGCGCATCGGCATACCCCACCCGGTCATCATTGGTGCCATCGACCGAAATCACGATCTGCGACCAGACGTTAACCGCCTCGGTCGGTCGACCGGCGCGAACCAGCGATTTCGCAAGGTTCCTTTTCAGGTCGATCCGCCCCGGGTTCTGTGCCAACGTGTTGGTGAAATACGTCACCGCTTCGTTTGGGTCGCCAATCGTCAGCATGATGTCGGAAAGGTTGGACTCGTCGATCACGTTAACGCTTTGCAGCGCGCGATCCACTTCGGCATCAGAATTTTTCTGACACGCACTTAGCGCAATTGTGCCGCCAAGGCACAGCGCAAGAAAAACAGGTTGGCGCATTTTGCGTCCTTTTTACTGCTCGACTTCAGACCCGTCTCTTACAGC
Organism: Paracoccaceae bacterium; assembly: GCA_049696055.1. Classification (GTDB taxonomy): domain Bacteria; phylum Pseudomonadota; class Alphaproteobacteria; order Rhodobacterales; family Rhodobacteraceae; genus JBAVTI01. The sequence goes on from JBAVTI010000397.1 coordinate 13,036, forward strand.
GAGGAAAGCAGAACGTATTGGCCCTGTCCCCGCCGTACGAGCGAGAAATTATGTTCTTCGTCAACTTCCGTATACCCTGAATTTTCACTTAGAGCGATAGCAAGCAACAGATTCTCGCGGATCGAGTCTGTTTGGCCACTGTCCAGCGCAAAAGCTTGCTGAAAAACCACCCGCGCCTCGCCGGTTTTGCCGCGTTCCATCAGCACGACGCCCAGGTTATTCTGCGCGGGCACAAAGCTGGGGTCGGCTTCGACAGCGCGGCGCAACAGCTGTTCGGCCTGTCCCAACCGGTCCAGCGCCAAATTGGCAGAGCCAAGCGCCGATAGCACATCGACATTCACGCCCTGTTCGGCCGCGGCACGCAGATAGGCCCGCAGCGCCAATTCAAATTCGCCAGCTTCCATCAGGCGGTGACCGACCAAAAGCCCATCTACCCCGTCGCCTCGGGCGTCAGCGGGCAGGGGGGCATTGCGGGTGACCTGATCTGGCGAAAGGCCGCCTGTCGATTGACAGGCGGCCAAAAGGCAAAAGGCAAGGGTAGGTATCGCGGCGCGCATCATTCTGGTCGGACTTAGCCGCCTCCCCCTCCAAGGGTCTGAGAAATGCCGTAGATCGCAGGACCGATCAGAATGATCATCAGCGGCGGCACTGTGAACATCATTGTGCCCAGTGTCAGCTTGGTCGGCAAGACGTTTGCCTTCTCTTCTGCCCGCATTACGCGTTTATCGCGCATTTCGGCAGAATAGACGCGCAATGCTTCGGCGATCGAGGTACCAAACGTGGCCGACTGCACCAAAGTGGTCACAAACGAAGTCACATCCAGAATGCCCACGCGTTCGGCCATGTCTTTCAAAACCTTCACCCGTTCCTTACCGGCCTTGATCTCATGCGCGACCATGTCGAATTCGTCGGCAAGGGCTGGATAGCCCGCGCGGCTTTCCTTGGCGATACGGTTGATCGATTGGTCAAGCGACTGCCCGGCTTCAACGCAAACAAGCATCAGATCAAGCGCGTCAGGGAAACCCGAAACGATTTCTTCGGTCCGCTTTTGCAAACGGCGTTGCACCCAATACTGCGGCAGATAGTAACCTGCAGCCCCTGGGCCGACGGTCGACATGATCATCTGCTTGGTGCTGACATCGGCACCACCAGAGTTGAGCATCGTGTAGATCACGCCCAAGATCAAAAAGCCGATGCCCAAAGCGAACTGTGAAAAGTGAAAGATCCGGACCGCGTTCTTGGCTTTGTAGCCAGCACGCAGCATCTTTAGCCGCGCAGACGTCATCGACTCTTCGTCCTGAGGCTCTAGAAAGCTTGCAAATTTCTCTAGCTTGTCGGCCTTTTCGCCCAAGCGAAGCGCTTGCCCCGGAAGCTTAGCCCCAGACGAGGCCGTCCGTTGCGCCTTGATCTTGCCGAACGGGTCGGCCTGCTTTTTCATCAGCGTTGGAAGCGTGACAAGGATCAGCAGCAGACCCATAGCCCCGACCACCAGCAGCGGGCCAAGCGGGCCAAGCATGTCGATCAGTTTGGCGTTGATGTCGTTGATAATACCCATGATTGCATCACACCTTAATATTGACCATGATTTTCATGTAGACGACGTTGATGATCAGGAATGCACCTACAATCAATGCTGCCGGAATGAAGGACGACGAGTTTTGCACCTCGTCGTAGTAGTCGGGCTTCAGAACACTGATCATCACCAATGCGCCAATCGGGAATGCAGACAGAAACATGCCCGACCATTTCGCTTCGGCGGTGATCGCTTTTACCCGGCGGAACAGCTTGAACCGGGCGCGGATCACCTTGGCCAATCCATCCAGAATCTCGGCCAGGTTACCGCCCGAGGTTTGTTGAATGGTCACCGCCACCGCAAGAAAGCGCAAATCCTGGCTATCCATGCGTTCTGCGAATTCCTTCAGGCTTTCGGTCACATCGCGGCCATAGGCGGCCTCGTCGCCGATGATGCCAAATTCGGTGCCAAGCGGGTCGGCGATTTCTTTGGACACGATGCCGATGGCTGCTGAAAACGGGTGCCCGACGCGCAAAGATCGCACCATCAGCTCTACCGCCTCTGGCAGTTGCTCTTCCATCATGGCCATGCGTTTCTTGGCCTTTTTGTTAACCCAGACATAGACGCCGCCGATACCCATTCCCACGGCGACACCGATGCGCACCGGGGTTGCGGCTTCGGTGCCAACGGTCAGACCCAGATAACTGAATACCGCTAAAAGCCCCATTATCCCGACCAAGGCTTTGGGCGAAAAGGCAATATTGGCCTTCTGCGCCTTATCAGCCAAAATCGAATACAAGGGAATTCCCTTGGCCTTCATATGCTGGCTCATCTCTTTGCGGAGCTGTTCCAGCACTTGTTCGCGGTTGTTGTTCTTTTCGAGCAGCGCAAGACGGCGGGTCATGCGGCTGTTCAGGCTGATGGATTTGCCAAATACGGTTAGGTAGATACCCTCGACCAGCACCAGAACGGCGACGAAGATCAGGATATAGATGATGGGGGCTGCGCTGATTTGCATGATATGCCTCAGACAATCGGTTCATAGATGGAAGCGGGCAAATCGTAACCCCACTGGCGGAAGCGTTCGGAATAGTGTGACCGCACGCCGGTAGCATTGAAACGACCGATGATCTTGCCATCGGGGGCAAGGCCCAGACGCTCGTAACGGAAGATCTCCTGCATCGAGATAACCTCGCCTTCCATGCCGGTAATCTCGGTGATCGACACCATCCGGCGCGAGCCATCTTGCAGGCGGCTTGCCTGCACGATCAGGTTCACAGCCGCCGCGATCTGGCTGCGCACAGCCTTCAGCGGCATCTCGATCCCGGCCATGGCAACCATGTTTTCCAGACGGCTGATGCCATCACGCGCGTTGTTGGCGTGGATCGTGGTCATTGACCCGTCGTGGCCGGTATTCATGGCCTGCAGCATGTCGATAACTTCTTCGCCGCGGGTTTCGCCCACGATGATCCGGTCAGGTCGCATCCGCAAGGCGTTGCGCAGGCAGTCGCGCTGGGTGACAGCCCCCTTGCCTTCGACGTTGGCGGGGCGGCTTTCCATCCGGCCAACGTGAACCTGTTGCAGTTGAAGTTCGGCGGTGTCTTCGATGGTCAGCACGCGTTCGCTATTGTCGATGAAAGACGACAAGGCGTTTAGCGTGGTGGTTTTCCCCGAACCCGTTCCGCCCGACACGATGATGTTCAACCGGCACGAAACGGCGGCCTGTAGGTATGCGGCCATTTCTTCGGTAAAGGCACCAAAGCGCACAAGATCTTGAATGCCCAGCTTTTCTTTCTTGAATTTACGAATAGAAACCAGGCTGCCATCAACCGCCACCGGCGGCACCATGGCGTTAAACCGGCTGCCATCGGCAAGGCGGGCGTCAACATAGGGGTTTGATTCGTCAACCCGGCGGCCCACGGCGGAAACGATCTTGTCGATGATCCGCAACAGATGGCGCTCGTCCTTAAAGGTGATGTCGGTCAGTTCCAGCTTGCCACCGCGTTCCACAAAAATGCGGTTCGGGCCGTTCACCAGAATATCGTTGACGGTTTCATCCTTTAGCAGCGGCTCCAGCGGCCCCAAACCCATAACCTCATCATACAACTCTTGATTAAGGGTCGTGCGGTCATCCTTGTTCAGCGCGACGCTCATCTCATCCAAGGCTTCGGATACGATCGAGGCAATTTCGACCTTCAAGTTGCTTTCCGTGGCCGATTCCAGCGCCGCAAGGTTCAGGTTTTCCAACAAGCGCTTGTGCAACTCAACCTTGAGATCGCTCAGGCGGTCCTTGCGCTTCTTTTCCCGATCTGCCGCCACTGCTTCGGCCGAGGCCTTGGCCGGTGCAGAAGGCACCGATGCATTGCGGGTCTGCAAAATGGGTTTGGCAGTATTGGCTGGCGCTCTGGCATGTGCAGTTGCTGCACCGACCGACGCCGTTGGTGCCGGTTTGCCGTCGCTTTGGTCAGATTTCTTGAAACGCGAAAACATCAGATACCCCTTTGGCTAATCAGCCTTTGCCCGTCTCGACGGCCTTGTTCAGATCGAAAAGCGACTTCGCCAGCTTTGCAATTTCCTTGCGCAGCGGATTCTTCACTGCGGTTTCGGATAGTGGCAGGCCATGATCGTTGCCTTGGGTCACTTGCGCGCCGCCATCGGGCAAATACACCTCGATGTCGATATCCAGACTTTCGGCCATGCGCTTGACGCGGCTTTTGGCGGATAGGTCGGTAAATTTGGGCGCGCGGTTCAGCACATACCGCAGCTTTTCATGCGGCAACCCTTCGGCCTTCAACGCCCGGACCAGACGCAGCACGTTTTGCGCCGAACGCAAGTCAAGCTCCATCAAGGCAAAGTAAACATGCGCCCGGTTCAGCACGGTTTCGGTCCAGCTGACAATGGTCGAGGGCATGTCGATCACGACGAAGTCAAAGTTTGCCTGCGCCATGTCAAGAATTTTGCTGATATCATCAGGTGTTACGATATCCAGCGGCAGCATGTCGGCGGGGGCCGTGAACACGTGCAGCTTGTCATTGAAGGTCAGCATGGCCTGCAGAAAGCTGTCGCTGTCGGCGCTTCCTGTGTCCGACAATATCTCGAACACAGCTTCTCGGCGGGGAAGGTCCAGATAGGTCGAGGCGGCGCCAAACTGAAAATCGAGATCAATAAGACAGACGCGCGGGGCGTCGGTTTTGCTGATCGTCGCCAGTTCCCAGGCAAGATTTGTGGCAAAGGTGCTGGCACCAACGCCGCCCGAAAGGCCATGCACCGGCAAGACCACGGCATTCCGGTCGCCCTTGGCCTTGAAAACCGGGGCTTGATGCGGACTGTCTTCATGCGCGGCGACGGGTGCAGCCACAGGCACGGCGACGGCTTCAGGGGCCGGTTGACGGATCCGGCCAATTGCCTCGTGCAACGCACCTTCAGGCAAGGGGTAGGGCACGAAATCGTCGGCCCCAAGCCGCAGCAGCTGATGCAGGGCAATCGGGCTTAGCTGATCGGCGATAAGGATAACCCGAATGCTTTTGGCCTTGGCCGCACGGATGATGTCGGTAATCCGGCTAAGATCGACCTCATCTTTGGTGTCAACCGCCACAGCCACGAATTCCAGCGTCGACGAATCGGGTTGATCCAAAAACACCAAAGCGTCTTCAAAGGACAAATCCCCCCAGCTTTCGCCAAGTTCGATCTCCATATCGTCAATCAGTAACTCAAAATTCTGAACATCGCGCGAAATCGTGCACGCCACGATGGGTGCTGGATCCGGCGATAGATTTGCGACGCTCGTCATAACCTCATGTCCTTCCAATGCCAGGTTTACGGGACAATCGGCTGATCGGATCTGCGTTCAGCAGCCCGTAACCAGACGAAACCCGGAAACCTGTGTGCAGCGGTTTTGCCGCACGGCTGTTCCCATTAAGGGGAGATTGGTGGACAATGTGGGCGAGAATGGGGCTAAAAGATCGTTATTCTTTGATTTTAGCACTTCTCGAAACGAACGGGGCAGATTGTTTTGCCCCGTTCTGGTAATACTGCGGGTTATTGGCCCGGATTGGTCTGCGTGATGATCTTGGTGTTGCCCGGATGGGCGCGTTCGCCAAGGATCAGATATTCGCGCATGATCACCGCTGCATATTTCCCGTTCAGAATGAGCGGGTTGTTTTGCACAAAGCCCGATACTTCCGTCACAGTGCGACGGTTGCGCTGTTCGGGGCCCGAGGTTTGGATAACTGGCTGAGTTTTGCCATAAGACACCAGTGCTTCAAGCCGCGAACGGCTGATGCCACGGGTTTCCAGATAAGACACAACCGCCTTCGCCCGGCGCAGGCCCAGCGATTTGTTGTAGGCGTTCGATCCAACCAGATCGGTATGACCATAGACGCGGAAACGCACTTCGGGGAACTGGCTGATCCAGTTCGCCTGTTGATCCAGCGATGCCATCGCCGCACCGTCCAGCACCGCCGAGTTAAACGCGAACGTCACCGTCGACGGCACTTCGGCGGCGAAACGCCCCCCCAATGCCATGACATAGTCTTTCTGACCCGATTGGATCAGGGTATTGTTCATCGTGGCGTTGCCGAAGGTGCCCTGATCGACGGCAGATCCGAGTTCGCGGTTGAAAGAGCTTTGCGCGCACCCTGAAATCGTAAGCAGGGCGGTGGCAAAGACGATATGACCTATGTTTCTGCGCATCGCTTACTCCATCACATAGCCGTAAGAGCCACTGAAATCTTGTCGGGCCACTTCGCCCGCGGCGCCGGTGTTATTGCTGCCTGCCACCTTGCCGAACAAGAAAAGCTCGCGCTCGGTTGGAATGCGCACCCGATCTGTCGGCAGGGCCAAAGCCTCGCCGCGTGTTGGGGTCACCAGATGTGGCGTGACAATGATCACCAGCTCGCTTTGCGCACGCTGATATTCAGCACTGCGGAACAGCGCCCCAAGGATCGGGATGTCGCCCAGGAACGGCACCTGACCGTTAAGATCGCGGAAGTCATCTTGCAACAAACCCGCGATTGCAAAGCTTTCGCCGTCGCGCATCTCGACCGTGGTCGATGTTTCGCGCCGTTTGAAGGCGTTGATGGTAAAGCCCGCCGATTCAAGCGTGACCGTGCTGTCGATGGATGACACGGCGGCGTTGATCGTCAGGTTGATGATGTCGCCATCGACAACCACTGGGGTAAAGTTCAGTTCCACCCCGAACGGCTTGTATTCAATGGTAATATCGCCCGCACCACTGGAAACCGGGATCGGATATTCACCGCCCGCCAGAAACTTGGCTTCCTGCCCCGAAAGGGCGGTCAGGTTCGGTTCGGCCAGCGTGCGCACAACCCCTTTGGATTCAAGCGCTTCCAGCAATACCGCGAATTCAAGCGATCCGGCGCTAAACCCAAGTTTCATCGCGCCTTCTTTATCGCCCGAAACGGTAACGGGTGTGTTCAGCCCGTTGTCACCCTCAAGGAAGGTGCCACTTTCGCCAATAACACCGACTTTGCTGCCAGAGCTGTTGATGGCAAGCGACGCCGACAGGTTTTTGGCCACTGACCGCTGCATTTCGGCAAAGCGGACTTTCAGCATCACCTGTTGGGTGCCACCGACGCTCATCAGGTTGGAAACCCGCTCTGGCGCATAGCGCTGCGCCAAATCAAGGGCGCGGTCCAGTTTTGCGGTGCTGGATACGGTGCCTGAAAGTACGATGCCGTCATTGGCGGTGCGCACTTCGATGGTTTCGCCAGGCAAGATCTGCTTGAGACGTTCCTTGAATTCGGCCACATCGGGCGACACTTGCACCTCGACGTTGGAAATCAACCGTCCATCAGCGCCCAGCAACGTCAAGGTCGTGCGGCCGGGCGCTTTGCCCAGCACATAAATCGACTTGTCCGACAGGGTTGAAATATCTGCAATGCCGGGATTGGCGATCGAAAGCTCGGCAAAGGGCACGTCGCTTTCTACCACCACGGCTCGGTTCATCGGCACATTAAGCGCCGATGAAGGAGAGCCCTCCATCACACGTAGGGTCTGTGCATTGACCGCCGTCAGCGACGTCGTCGCCAGGGCAAAGCCAAGCAGCCCAGCTGTCCATAGGGTACGCATATACATGTGACCTGCCTTTCCGATCACGCCTCTTTTGCGGGTCTAATTTGCCCGCTCTAAACCTTAAAATGCAGGAAGTGGCGTTTATTTGCAAGAATCAAAAGGTTGGAGGGTGTTCTTGCTGTGGATAAGTTGCAACAGCACCCCATCTTTGGCGAATAGCAAAGGGCGTGGCCCCATATAAGGTGGCCACGCCCTTGAATTTTTTCCCGATTAGTTGGTGCAAGGGATCGGTGTCTCGATCACGGCATCGCCCTTGCGGGTCCGGATAGTGCATACCTGCTCGGCTTCGACCTGTTCGATGACCGGTGCTTTGGAACCTGTCAGGATGGTATCATCCACTTCGATCGGCCCTGATGTAGAGGTGTCATTGCGCCCCACCAGCGACACCGTCAGCTGCCCCGAAGCTTGGCCTTGGGTCAGACGGGCCACCTGTTCGCGGGTCGCCTCGACGGTGATGTTCTTCGGAGCGGCGGTATTCGTCTCGCCCTCTTTGGCGGCGGGGCGGTCCACCGCAATGATCCGGACGGTGGTTTCAATCAACTGGGTGATATCGCCCGACACATCGGCGCGCGAACCGGTCCAGTAGATGTCAACATTGTCACCAGCCTCCAGATAGCGTGACATGCCACCGGCGCCGTCGAACTTGATGGTAAAGGCGCTCATGCCCTCGGCAAGCTCATCGGCAAGACCGGCGGCTTGACCAGGTTCTGTGACCCGAACCGCCAACACCGGATCGTATTGTTCCATCGGACGTTTCACGAACCGCGGGCCTTTGTCGCCTTCGGGGAACAGCAGCGCTTCGTCGCGGAATACCGTCTCGGGCAATGCGCTTTCCGGCCAGTAGATCAACTGCACGTCTTCTTTCGTCAGCGCATCGCCATAGTTAAGCGGTTTGTTGACCACATAAACCTGTACCAGCGGCCCAGCCTTTTCTCGCTCAGCCCTTTCCATCGCCAACTCTGTTTGAGTCTTGCTGATGAAACCCTGTGCCAGATAGACTGCCCCACCCGCCAGAGCGAGGCCCACCACCAACACCAATCCAAATAGCATACGCATTGCGTTCCCCTTTCCCAGACACATCAATTCCGGCGCCAGCTTTTCCGGGCACCGAAATCAGTGTGCGTTATTCAGCTGCGGCGACTTGATCCGCGATTGCGTCACCGATGTTATATTCGTCGTTTGCAAGCTCATTCATCATCGCCAGGCACATGAAGATAACAGATGCTGTCAGCACAACGAAATCCACGCTAACAGCGCCGTTCTCGTCAGCTCCGAATTTGATAAGTGTTTTCTGCATTGTTCGCCCCTATGTCTTGGAAACCTTAGTTTCGCTCCCCTGCATCTAACCCCGAAAATACGGCGGAAATGCGGAGGCCATTCGGTATCTTGCGGGCGGTTTTACGGTGATTTTCAGCAGTTTCCGCCGTTGGATTCAGGCTCGCGCAGACGATTGCGGCCTAAAGACAAGGGGCCGGGTCCATTTCGGACACGGCCCCCAGATAGTCGCGCAGACCTGACTACTGTCAGACCCTGCGTCGATTAGTTCACTGCCAGATCGCCAGCGATTTCGGTAGCTTCCAGCTTCACAGCGTCGCCAACGGTGGTCATGACAACCAGGCCCAGGCCAACGATAGCAGCGGTCAGCACAACCCAGTCAACAGTCACTGCGCCGGATTCGTCGTTTTTGAAGGTGTTCAAGAAGTTCATCATGGTCGTGTCCCTTTCGAGGAATATGTTGCTCAGTCGATCCGCCCCGGGTCATTTCGGTCCGGCTTCATTGCCGCCCCGATTTTTGCAGTCCGCGTTTCGGTCTCTTGCATTTCAGTCCCAGATTGCGGCGGAAATGCGGAGGTGGTTGGGTATCTTAGTGACGTTTTTCAGCCAATTGTGTCGCGGCGCGAGCGTTTAAGCCCAGGCTTGGACGTGGGGCCGCGTCCTTGCCGGAAGCGGCCCCAAGATCTTCACGCCGGCCCGACAGTCTCTGTCAGGCCTTGCGTCGATTAGTTCACTGCGAGGTCGCCAGCGATTTCGGTAGCTTCCAGTTTCACAGCGTCGCCAACGGTGGTCATAACAACCAAGCCCAGGCCAACGATGGCAGCGGTCAGCACAACCCAGTCAACGGTTACTGCGCCGGATTCGTCGTTCTTGAAGTTTTTGAGGAAGTTCATCATGATCGTGTCCCTTTCAAGGAATATGTTTGCTCAGTTGTATCCGTTCCGGGTCTACTCGTTCCGGCCTCTGTTCCGGCCCGATCTCCGTCTCGGCATGAACACATATGGCCCTCTAATCGTGGCGGCTTTTGGGTGGCGCAAAGGCATTTTAGGGAAAGTAATAATTTTTCGTATATTTCCTTCAAGATATTGAATTCACATGAAATATTTTATTCCGACCGAAGCCAGACTGCAGTGGCTTCCATAAAAATTGCGACAAATCTGCCCGAATGGGGCGCTTTTGCCATGTTTGGGCGGCGTAAAGCTGGCGTCAGGGGAAATTTTTTGCGACACTTTAATCAATAAGAACAAAGAGCAGGCAACCGCAAAATGCGGCTTATCGCAGGTGTTATTCTCGCAGGGTTGGCGTTTGCCGATCCGGGGATTGTCTTGGGGCAGACATTGTCTGGTCAGGATAATTTTACCTTTCGCCGGATCAAGGTTCCGGGGGCAGGGGCGACCACAGGGCATCGCATTACCGTGCAGATTGATCCCGCTGAACAGGCGCGCCGTTTGGCCGTGGCCCCAAAGGTGCCACCCGTTGCCAAGGTTGATCCGGCCGCCGTTGCCACCGATGTGGCCTTGCCGGCAACGCCTACGCCGTCATCCTATGCGTGGTTCTGGGAAACTGTGCCCACCGCCAAAGACGCCGTATCGGGCCGCTTCCCCCTTGCAATGGCGATGCTCAGTCAAGGCCCCGGCGGCAAATCGGTTTCTGCGCCGCGCATGCAGCACCTGCAGGAAATCGCGCAGACCTATGGCACCGATATCCTGAAGGCGACACTCGGCACCGAAGTGTCCCCCGCCCTTGTGCTGGCTGTGATCGGCATCGAAAGTGCTGGCAAGGTCAATGCTGTCAGTTCGGCGGGCGCACAAGGGTTGATGCAACTGATCCCTGATACCGCCGCGCGCTTTGGCGTGACCGACAGCACCAATGCTGGTCAAAACATCAAAGGCGGCGTCGCCTATCTTGATTGGCTGATGAAAGAATTCGACCGTGATCCGTTGATGGTTCTGGCCGCCTATAATGCGGGTGAAGGTGCGGTAAAGGCGAATTCCGGCGTGCCACCCTATGCCGAGACCCGCGATTATGTGCCAAAAGTGCTGGCAGCTTGGCAAGTTGCGCAAGGCCTATGCCAAACCCCGCCCGAACTGGTGACCGATCCTTGTGTGTTCAAGATCATCGCCAGCGGCGGCTAAAGCGGATTGCGTTTATTCAGGATCAAAATGCGCCCCAAGGATTGGGCGACTGATGAGGGTCTTGAACCCGGTAAAACGTAATCCGCTATTGCAACCAAAGGCCGATTTTCTCCCGTAACGGTGTTCGCGCCCTGGCGAAAACAGGCGGGCACTTGGCCCGCCCTGATCGTTCAGTTCACAATCGTTGCTTCGGTTGCGGCGCGCAATTCGGCTTCGCTCACGCCGTCGGCACATTCGACGATCCGCAATCCGCCCGGTACCACGTCCAACACCCCCAAATTGGTGATGATACGGTTCACAACCTTTTGCCCCGTCAGCGGTAGCGTGCAGGCCTTCAAAACCTTGGATTCGCCGTGCTTGCTGGTGTGATCCATCACCACCACAACACGCCCGACACCCGCAACCAGATCCATCGCCCCGCCCATGCCCTTAACCAGCTTGCCCGGGATCATCCAGTTTGCCAGATCACCGTTTTCCGCCACTTCCATTGCCCCCAGGATTGCCATTGCAATCTTGCCGCCACGGATCATCGCAAAACTCTGCGCGGAATCGAAAAACGAAGTCTGCGGCAGTTCGGTAATCGTCTGTTTTCCGGCGTTGATCAGATCGGCATCCTCATCGCCTTCGAACGGAAAGGGCCCCATGCCAAGCATGCCATTCTCCGACTGCAGCGTGACGCTGATGCCGGCGGGAATATAGTTCACCACCAGCGTCGGGATGCCAATGCCAAGGTTCACATACCAACCGTCTTGCAATTCCTGCGCTGCACGAGCGGCCATTTGATTGCGGTCCCACATGGTCAATCTCCCTTAAGCGCGCTTGCGCACGGTGCGCTGTTCAATGCGCTTTTCATGCTGCCCGGCGATGATTCTATGCAC
>JBAVTI010000398.1:0-1859 GCA_049696055.1 Paracoccaceae bacterium
CCTCTGGCACCTCCCAGCGGTTAGGGACGTTGGTCGCCTGGACCAATGCGGCCGAGTATGCGCCTGCTGGATCCGCTTGGTCCGTCGGGGCAAGGTCGACGTATCGGGAACCGACGACTGCGTCCTCCGGCTGCCGCGTGAGCCAATCCGCCACCCATTCAAGCCAGCCCGCCAAATTTTTCCGATAATAAAACAAGTTTTCAAAGCCCTGAGAGATTGTGTGACTAAGACTGCCTACCATAGCTGAATGGATGAGATTACCCAGAGATTGCTCTGGAGACACGGACTATTGCATTTTCAGACGATGGAGGAAGCTGCGGGGTGCACTTGACCCCGTTGCACGGCGCCTTCTTCCAACAATTTCCGTTCGCGGGGTCTATTTCGCTAGGCAAAGGTTGCTGCACTTTGCTCGAACGACCGCTGTTAGAATCGCCGCGGCGCAGCAGAGCGGAGCGTTAAACGGCAGCTAATGGGATGTGTCGGCTGCTTCCCCTCGTTGGGTTATCCTGAAGAGGGATCAACCGTGCAACAAGGAGAAGTAGCCATGTGTGCAAAGAAGACAGGAAGCCTTGATGACCTTGCCGTGGTCGGTGTCGACATTGGTAAGGATACGTTTCACTTGGTCGGGTTTGATCGCGCCGGCCAATTGGTCATGCGTAAGCAGATCAAGCGGTTGGCATTGCAATCGACATTCGAGCAGCTCCCGCGGTGCATCGTGGGGATGGAGGCCTGCCTCAGCGCCCATTTTGTCAGCCGGACGCTGCGCGGCATGGGTTTCGAGCCGCGGATCATCCCGGCAATTTACGTGAAACCCTTCAACAAGGGCCAGAAGAATGACTACAATGACGCCGAGGCAATCGCTGAGGCGGCGCTGCGACCTAACCTGCGGACCGTTTCGGAGAAAGATCAGGATCAGCTCGATCTTCAGGCATTGCATCGGGTCCGGGCGCGGCTGGTTTCGCGGCGCACGGCGAGCATCAACCAGATCCGGGCCTTTTTGATCGAACAGGGCATCACTGTGCGCTCGGGTCTGCGGGCGTTGAAGAATTCGTTTGATGCGATCCTCGAACAGCGGCGGGGCGAGATCTCGCCCCGGATGCGCGGCATTCTGATCGGGCTTTACGGCGACTGGCTTTGGCTGGACAAACGGATTGAGGACGTCTCGGGCGAAATCGAGGAGATCAGCCGCACGGAAGAGAACTGCGCCAACATCATGACCATTCCCGGGATCGGTCCGATGATCTCGACGGCAATGGTCGCGGCAGTTGGCAAGGGGGAGGCTTTCGACCGAGGCCGGGACTTTGCGGCGTGGGTCGGTTTGGTGCCGACCCAATACAGCACGGGCGGGAGAACGATCCTCGGACGGATCACCAAGCGGGGCAGCCGCTATCTTCGCATGCTATTCGTCCAGGCGGCGAAGGTGATCATGATGCGTCAGAACAGGTGGTCTGCCCTCAGCTTCGGCGCCTGGCTGACCGAAGCGGTGAAGCGCATGCCGCGCAACAAGGCAGCCGTTGCGCTGGCCAACAAACTTGCCCGAACCGCGTGGAGCGTTCTGCGACACGGGACCCGGTTCGACGCCCCAAGAGATATGGCCATGGAAACCATCTGACGCTTTCCACGGTCAAAAGGAGTTCGCGACTGAGAGGACAGCATGGAACGGAGAAAATACGCCCCCAGAGTCTGACGGCCCTTATGGTCAGCAAAGACCTTGCCGCTAATGAGACCAAGGCGCGTGCGTAACCCCATCAAGGCCACGGCCCGCGAGCCGATCAACAGGCCGGATACATATGAGCGATTTCCGAAGTCGTGCCAAATTCTCAATTGCGAACAGCAGCCGACACATACATAAGGGCCGA
>JBAVTI010000399.1:0-4278 GCA_049696055.1 Paracoccaceae bacterium
AACCAAGGCTACGGCGCGGGCCATTCGCGGCTTGATCACCCGGCTGACCGAAGACCGTGCGCGGGCAATTGCAACCGGCAGCGCGCCCGATGATCTTGCCACCAAGATCATGACCACCGCCGATCCCCTGACCGGCGCGGTGTTTGCCACCGGCGAAATGGTCGATCAGGTGGCGATTTTCTTCCTCGCGGGCCATGAAACCAGCGCCTCGGCCCTGGCTTGGGCGCTGTATCTGCTCGCCCTGTTCCCCGACGTGCAGCAAAAAGTGGCGGCAGAGGCGGCATCTCTGGGCGACACCCCTGATTTCAGCGCCGCCACGCGGTTGAAATACACCCGCGATGTGTTCCGCGAGGTGCTCAGGCTTTACCCGCCGGTGCCGATGATGGTGCGCGAAAACACCTGCCCCGAACAGATGCGGGATCGTACCGTGGCCCCCGGCGCGCAGATCGTGCTGTCGCCCTGGCATTTGCATCGCCATGAACGGATCTGGGATCGGCCCGACGAATTTGACCCTGACCGCTGGCAAACCGACGCAGGCCGCATCTGCGCGCGCGACGCCTTCATTCCGTTTTCGGCAGGCCCAAGGGTTTGCACCGGCGCGGGGTTTGCCATGGTCGAGGGGCCATTGCTGTTGGCGCTTCTGGTGCGGGCATTCCGGTTTGAACCGATCAAAGGGCGCGATCCGGTGCCGGTGGCGCATCTGACCGTGCGGGCGAAAGATGGCATTTGGTTACGGACTACAATCAGAGATTGAATTATTTTGAATGGGGGGACCAAAGGTTGTGCTTTCCCCCTATTTTTCCCGTCAGTTTAATTCTAATTTAAGCGTGTTCCGGGCTGCCACCCGGACGGTGTTGTGCCAAGCGATGCTTGGGGCGGCGCAGCGTTTTGGGGGGAACTGCCGTGGTAATCTGGAGCAAGGACTTGTCTTTGTTGGGCTTTTTTGGCGCGGGCCGGTTGCCCGCGCTTCGCATTGCAGTTCCTGCCCGAGGGATGGATTTCAAGACGAAAAAGCCGGCACCTGCCATCGTGTCGCGCGAAGAGATCCTTGCGCTGTTTGGTGACCGGCTAAAGCCAGCAGTTGCAGACGGCTTGACCGAACGCGAGCGTGCCGAAAAGCATCTGCAGGCGCGGTTGCGCAGCGCGATCTATTCCTGATTGCCGTCGCGGGCATCTGCCGCTTTTCGCGGAGTATGTTTTACCGGGTTCCGAATAAACGCAATCCGCTTACGGGGTATAAATACCTCGGACTACCCGCGATAATGGTTCAGCACATACACCCGTATCGCCGAGGCAAGGCCTATGTCATCGGCGCGGGTCTCATCAATCACGATTGCCAAAGTATTGATCGCCATAGATTTTTCTGCCGCAATATCGCGAAACGCCCGCCAAAATGCGTCTTCCAATGACACGCTGGTGCGGTGGCCACGCAGGGTAAGCGAGTGTTTGACCGGTCGCCCGCTCATGGCTTTTGATGTCCGTCCAGATCGCGCTTGGCTTTCTCGGCCAGCGCCCGTTCAAGGTCTTTTTCCGCTTTGCTGCGGCCGAATTTCACCGCGTTCTGGTCAGCCGTCACCCGCTTGGCCGCGCGTTCGCGCGCTTTGCGGGCTTTGGCAAGGCTGACCAGTTCTGCCATCGTTCAGCCTTTTGGGCCGATCATGTCTTCGGGGCGCACGACGCGATCAAAGGTTTCGCCATCGACATAGCCCAAAGCAATCGCCTCTTCGCGCAAGGTGGTGCCGTTCTTATGCGCGGTTTTGGCAACCTTGGTTGCGGCATCGTAGCCGATGGTGGGGGCAAGGGCCGTCACCAACATCAGGCTTTCCTTCATAAGCTTGTCGATCCGCGGGATAGTCGCCGTGGTGCCAACCACCATGTTGTCGGTGAACGATCCCGCCGCATCACCCAAAAGCTGCATCGACTGGATGACGTTGTAAGACATCATCGGGTTGAACACGTTCAGCTCGAAATGCCCTTGGCTGCCCGCAAAACCCACGGCGGCATCGTTGCCCATCACCTGCGCACAGACCATGGTCAGGGCTTCGGCTTGGGTCGGATTAACCTTGCCCGGCATGATCGACGATCCCGGCTCATTTTCCGGCAGGTTCAATTCACCAAGGCCAGAGCGCGGCCCCGAGCCAAGAAACCGCATGTCATTGGCGATTTTGAACAAGGATACCGCGACGGTTTTCAACGCCCCCGACATCATCACCATGGCGTCATGGGCGGCCAGCGCCTCGAATTTGTTCGGGGCGGTGACAAAGGGCAGGTTGGTGATTTCGCCAATTTTCGCCGCCACCCGCGTGTCCCAGCCGACACGGGTATTCAGGCCGGTGCCAACGGCGGTGCCGCCTTGCGCCAGCTCATAGATCTCTGGCAGCACCTTGTTCACCCGCATGATGCCTTGCGAAACCTGATGCGCATAACCCGAAAACTCTTGCCCCAGCGTCAGGGGCGTGGCGTCCTGGGTGTGGGTGCGGCCGATCTTGATGATATCCTTGAATGCGTCAACCTTCACCAGCAGCGCTGAGTGCAGCTTTTCCAGCCCCGGCAGCAGCACATCCCGCGCCGTCATGGCGATGGCCACATGCATGGCGGTGGGGAAAGTATCGTTTGAAGACTGGCCCATATTGACGTGATCATTCGGGTGGACCGGCTTTTTAGAGCCCATCACGCCGCCCATCATTTCAATCGCCCGGTTCGAGATCACCTCGTTGGCATTCATGTTGGATTGGGTGCCAGACCCGGTTTGCCAGACCACCAGCGGAAAGTTGTCGTCAAATTTGCCGCTCATCACTTCGGTTGCGGCGGCCACAATGGCGGTGCCCAGTTCCGCCGAGATATCGCCTTGGTCGATGTTGACCAAAGCGCAGGCCTTCTTGATCACACCCAGTGCGCGCACGATGGCGATGGGCTGTTTTTCCCAGCCAATGGGGAAATTCTGGATCGAGCGTTGGGTCTGCGCCCCCCAGTATTTATCGGCTGGTACGTCCAGCGGGCCAAAGCTATCGGTTTCGACGCGGATGTTCGTCATGGCGCAACTCTCCTTGAAATCTCGCCGAGGTCATAGGACGCTGCGCACGGAAAATCAATTGGCATACGGTTGTATACCAAAAAGAGCGGGCCTATTTTCTGAATTTATCCAAGCTGACGACCTCGGCCTCATGCGGCGCGGCCTTGGGTTCATCGTCGCCCTCGGGTTCGCCATCGTCATCCTCGTCTTCGTCGTCATCCCCATGGGTTTCGAACTTCAGGCCAAATTCGACCGATGGATCGACAAACGTGCGCACGGCATCAAACGGG
This sequence comes from Paracoccaceae bacterium, assembly GCA_049696055.1. GTDB lineage: Bacteria > Pseudomonadota > Alphaproteobacteria > Rhodobacterales > Rhodobacteraceae > JBAVTI01. The sequence continues at coordinate 3,304 of JBAVTI010000399.1, forward strand.
ATGATCAGCGGCTCAGGCTGGTTGCCGAAATTCAGCGTGATGGTAAATCCCTCGTCGGTGACGGTCAGATTTTCAAACCAATGCTGTATCACCACCGTCATTTCCGCCGGATAGCGCGAATGCAGCCAATCGGCGATCTTCACATCAGGGTGGGTGGTATCAAAGGTGATAAAGAAATGATGCGCCCCTGGCAGGCCATTTTCGGCAACATCGGTCAACACCGACTGGATCAGACCACGCATCGCGCGGTGCATCAGGTTTCCGTAATCAATGGAACGTGCCATGCCACACCCTTTCGTCGTTACAGATAGCATAGGGGGCAGTTTCGCCGAAAGGAAGGGGGCGATGCGGCTCAAATTTGGGCAGTCAGAAAACTGCCGCCGCAACCGACAGCGCCCCGCACAGCGCCAGCGTCGCAGGCAGGCCCCAGTGCAGCCGCAAGATCAACACCCCGGCAAGTATCGTCAGGCCCAGACTAAGCGGGTTTGCACTGCTCCATTCCGGTGAAATCACCCGGATCGGGCCAAAGCTAGCCGTCTGTACCTCGCCAAAGGCAACGTGGGCCGCAAACCATACCGACAGGTTGGCAATCACCCCGACCACCGCCGCCGTTATCGCCGCCAACGCCCCCGACATCCGGGGTGCCGATTGCAGGCGGGCCACATAGGGCGCCCCGGCAAAAATCCACAGAAAACAGGGCGCAAAGGTCATCCACAGCGTCACACCCGCCCCGGCAAGGCCATAAGCCACGCCGCCCGCGCCATGCGCCGCAACATAGCCGACAAACTCGGTCACCAGAATCAACGGCCCCGGCGTGGTTTCCGCCAGCCCCAACCCGTCAATCATCTGCGCCAAACTTAGCCAGCCTTTATCGACCACCACCGCTTGGGTCATCCACGCCAGCACCGCATAGGCCCCGCCAAATGTAACCACCGCCAGCTTGGAAAAGAACCAGCCTATCTCAAACAGCAGGCC
>JBAVTI010000400.1:0-11683 GCA_049696055.1 Paracoccaceae bacterium
GCCAAGGGGGGGGCGGACAGGGATAGCTGCGCATCTGACTTTTTCGGCAAAGCGGCGCTGGGTAGGGCCGGAGCGCCCGCCAGAGATTGCGGGGCTGCGGCAACAGCGGGAACCGGGCCATCGCGGGGAGGTGCGTCGGCTGGTGGCAGGTCGTGGTTGGACGCCAGAGCGGATTGCGTCGGCACGGATTCGGGTTGCGAATTCTCTGGTGCCGTTTCGGGAATTGTTTGGGGTAAGGCGACTGCGTCGAAGGCGGAAGCGCGGGCTTGCCAAGCGATTGCCATTGGTGATTGAGCCGCCCGCCGATCTGACCTTGAAGAAGCAGTCGAGATCGGATCGGAAGGTAGCGGTTGGAATTCGGAGCGGGAAAGTGTCGGGGCTGAAGGCGGCGCAAAGGCGTTTTCAGGGGAGACAACAGGAGGCGATTGCAGGGCTGTCGAACCGGGATGTGGTTGGGAGGTAACGGCCGCCACAAAAGCGGTGTCGGTTGGGCGTTCGAGAGCAGCAAGGTGTGGCTGCACCACGGGGCGCAAGGATGATGCAAGCTGCGGGTCGGATGCGGGTTGCGGCATCGACCCCGCTGTCGTCTGTTGGGCCGATCGGTGCAAACCGGGCGTGAATTCAGGTGGAGCGGCGGACACCGCCGTTGAGGCGGCCGGATCGGCGGTGACGCCTGCCCCCACGGGAGAAACAATGGGAAGTGTAGGATTTGCGGTGGTTGGTTGCAGCAAAGCGGAGCCGTCGCGCTGGTTGGGCCAGGACCCAGGCAGAAGCGAGGGGTTGGCCGCCAACAGGGTAGCGGCTGGATCAGCATTTGGCATTGCACCGATGGGTAAAGCGGGTGCCGCGTCGTTTGAAACCTGTGAGGGTGTCACTGCAGGGGTGATGGGCGGGGCGGGCAAAGGCTGCGCATCAAGGGCGGGCCAAAAAACCGGAACACCGGTATCTGCAGCGGCTGCGGTTTCGACCTTTTCCAGATCTGACGGCGGGGCTGCAGCTGCCACCGAGCCGGTCTGCATATCCGTACTGGGACCAGCCGCGTCCACCATATCGGCAAAACCAGTATCGCCAAGGATAGCAGATTGATTCTGCTGCGAACCCGAAACCGGGTGATATCCGAAAATTTGGGCGGCTGACTGAATCATCTTTCCCCGACTTCTGTCGTTCATCCCCCCTCTTATTTACGCAACTGGTTACCGGCTGTTTACCGAACCAAGCCAATAGTGAGAAAAATCTGATGCAACAGGAGAACCCTGATGACCCCTTCCATCACCGCTGCCACCCTGCCCCGCGCCGTGCCTGACCGACCGCCCGAAACCGATCCCTTGCGGGCGAAGGCGGAAGAGTTGGAAGCGGCATTTTTATCGGAAATGCTGGGATATTCGGGGCTTGGCGAAGCCAGTGACAGCTTTGGCGGCGGAATCGGCGAAGAGCAGTTCGCTTCGTTTCTGCGACAGGAACAAGCAACCGCCATGGTGAAACACGGCGGGATCGGACTAGCCGAATCACTGTTTCGCGCACTTTCGGAGGCAAATGATGCACAGGGTTGATAGCGGGGCCGCCCTGGAGCGGCTGTTAGATGGCATGCATCGGGCGGTTTTGTCGGGTGATCTTGAGGCGCTGGCACCGATGGGCAGCGAGGTCGAGGCGATGCTTGGTGCGATGAGTCCTTTGTCGGATCAGGATTTGGCCGAGCGACTGCGACGCAAGGCCGAACGCAATGCGGCCTGTCTGAAAGCGGCGGCAAGGGGGGTTCGCGCCGCCCAAAGGCGGGTGGCCGAGATCAAGACCGTCAAGCTTGGGCTGGTAACCTATGATGGCCGCGGTAAGCGCCAGGAAATGCCGCTAGGTGCCGCGCAGTTGACCCAGCGCGTCTAGGACTACTTTGCGTTTCGTTCAAATGCTGCACAGTTTGGCCGAAGCGCCGAAATGAATTTAGGAAAGCGTTAGAACTTAGCCTGCATCAATTAGCAGGCATCCCAGAGTGGGGTGGCGCGGGCAGATCGTCATCTACCGCAATGGCCAGAACGCCTGTCCCGCTATCATTTTGATGGCTTGTTTGGCCGCGCGCAAAGCGCCGGCTCGGTAAAGGAAACGAACGATGTCTTCGGTTTTGACAAATACGAGCGCTATGGTTGCCCTGCAAACGATGAAGGGCATCAATAAAGGCATGAGCATGGTCCAAGGCGAGATTGCGACCGGCAAGTCGATCTCAACCGCCAAGGATAACGCCGCGATTTGGGCGATTTCCAAAGTGATGGAATCGGACGTGAAAGGTTTCAAAGGTATTTCCGACAGTCTGGCGCTGGGGTCTTCGACGGTTGCCGTGGGGCGCAAAGCGTCGGAAACCGTGACCAACCTGCTGACCGAGATCAAGGGAAAGATCGTCGCCTCGCAAGAAGCGAACGTCGATCGCGGCAAGATCCAGACCGATATCGGCGCGCTGCGCGATCAGATCAAATCCGTGGTAGGTGCTGCCCAGTTCAATGGTCTGAACCTGGTCAACAATTCGAATACGGTATCGATCCTGTCGTCACTTGACCGTTCCGCCACGGGTGTTGCCACCTCGACCATCGACGTGGCCGGGCAAGACCTTTCGATCGGCGGCTATGTTGCCAAGGCAGCCTTTGGCGCAACGACCGATGGCGTATCGACCGATTCCGATACGGCAGGGTTTGCACTTGCCAAGACCGGCGGTGCGGGCACGATTGAAATCGATGCAATCGCCTATGCGGCGGGCGACAGCATTTCGATCACCATCGGCAAAAAGACAGCGACCTACACCGTCAGCGCGGCGGATGCGGCCTCGACCACACCTGCGGATATCATTGCAGTTGGGTTGAAGGGTGCGATCGAAGGGCTGGGAATCACCGGGCTTAAGATCGACTATGATCAAGCCACTCCGGGCACTCTTGCGCTGTCAACGGGGGCGGGTACGGCACTTGATCCGGCGGCTGCCGGTGACTTGACGGTTGGCGCTCAGTTCAAGAACGCGGGTTCGGGCGGCCTTGCGGCATTGGATGCGGTTGACGTGACGACGGGCGCCGGGGCGCTTGCGGCGCTTGGCAGTATCGAAGGTCTGCTGCAAACCTCGATCGATGCCGCGGCCTCGTTTGGTTCGGTACAAAAGCGGATCGACATTCAAGCTGATTTCGTGAGCGACCTGTCGGATTCGCTGAAAGCGGGTATTGGCGCAATGGTTGATGCGAACATGGAAGAAGCCTCGGCCCGCCTACAGGCGCTGCAAGTGCAGCAGCAACTGGGCGTTCAGGCGCTTTCCATTGCCAACCAGCAACCGCAAAGCCTGCTGTCCTTGTTCCAGTAAACCAAGCAGCCGGGGCAGGTTAAGCCTGCCTCGGCTTCTGCCGGCCACCCCATATCGCACCGGAAGGATCCACCTTGTCCCTTATGCAATCGGCTCGCGCCGCCTACGGGCGCTTTGATGCCCCCGCCCGAACCCCAAGGAGTGTCGAATACGACCTTCTTGCCCGCGTTACGCAAAAACTATCGAGTGCTTGGAGCAACCGCAAAGAGGATTTTCCAAGCTTTGTTGCCGCTTTGAACGACAACAATCGCTTGTGGTCCACCTTTGCCGCCGACGTGGCCGAGCCTGAAAACGGCTTGCCAGCCCCCCTGCGCGCGCAATTGTTCTACCTATACCAGTTCACCGAAGCACACAGCCGCGCCGTGTTGGACAATCGCGGCAGCGTCGAGGTTTTGGTGGATATCAACACAGCCGTCATGCGCGGCCTTCGGGGCGAAGAGGGCAACAAATGACCGGGCTTGTTTTGAAGTTGGGGCCACATGAGCGGGTGTTGATCAACGGTGCGGTGATCGAAAATGGCGAACGTCGGTCGCGCCTGGCGATCATGACCCCCAATGCGCATATTCTGCGATTGCGTGACGCTATTCACCCCGAGCAAGTGAATACGCCGGTGCGCCGCGTCTGCTATATCGTACAACTGGTGCTTTCAGGTGATGCCGACCCTGCCGACGCCCGTCAGCAAGTGCTGCGCGGCATTGAACAGTTAAGCCAAGTGCTGACCGATCACGATAGTCGTGCCCTGCTGTCGCAAGCGACGACGGCTGTACTGGAAGATCAGCATTACCAAGCGCTTAAAGCTTTGCGCGGGTTGTTGCCCCGGGAGGAGCGGCTGTTCGCCGCTCATCCGATGTGAGTTACACACCGGTACTGCCACTCGGAGGCTATGCCGGATGGAGTTTTCTTAAGCGCACTATGCCAAGTCAGAAGGCGGCCTTTGAGGCCGCCTCGACTCTAAAGCGCGATGAAGATTATTTTCGCGAAAAAATCGGGTCGATCAAGACCGCAGATGCCTTGGTTTCTGATCGCAGGTTGCTGGGCGTCGCCTTGGGTGCATTTGGTCTGGACGCGGACATCAACAACAAGTTCTTCATCAAAAAGGTTTTGCAAGACGGCACGCTGACGACAACCGCCTTGTCGACAAAGCTTGCCGACAAGCAGTATCAGGCATTCTCGGCCGCCTTCGGTTTTGGTGACTACGGGATTCCGCGCACGCAGCTTTCGGATTTTGCTGACAAAATTCTGGGGGCCTACAAGACTCGCCAATTCGAAACGGCCATTGGCGACCAAAACAGCGATATGCGGCTTGCGCTGAATGCGGAACGCGAATTGACGGCGCTGGCAGCCCGACCAATCAGTGAAGATTCAAAATGGTTCACTGTGATGGGGTCAGCGCCTTTGCGGCAAGTGTTTCAGACGGCGTTCGGGCTACCGTCAAGCTTTGCAGCGATCGATTTGGATCAACAGTTGGGAACCTTTAAGGAAAAGGCAGAACAATTCCTTGGTGATCCCGAAGTCGGCCAATTCATTGATCCAAGTAAGGTCGACGACTTGGTGAAACGATTCATGGTGCGATCCGATACCTCGGGCAACTATTCCTCTTTGACCAGAGGTGCGGGGGCTTTGCAGCTATTGCAGGCGTCACAACAATCGACAGCGGCCGGCATCCTTTCGCTGTTTCGATGATTATTTTGACTTGAGGCAAGCTGCCAATTTGCGGAAACTGCTTTCAATGCCGTCGGGCGCGTCTTCGGCCAGAAAAGCATCCAAAGCGGGCCACACCCTAATGGCTGCATCGACTTGCGGATCCGAACCCTTGGCGTAAAGCCCCGCTTGGATCATCATCTCGGCACGGTCATAGGCGCCAAGCAGACGGCGCGCCTCGGAAATCAACACATTCTCTTCGGAAGTTGCGGCCTCGGGCAGGCTACGAGAAACAGATCGCAGCAGATCAATCGCCGGGTAGCGACCACGCTCTGCAATGCGCCGATCCATGACAACGTGGCCATCCAGAACACCACGCAAGATGTCTGCCACCGGTTCTTCCATATCCGACCCGGCGACCAACACAGAAAATACCGCCGTAATATCGCCCGACCCTTCCGGCCCCGGGCCTGCACGCTCGGCCAAGGACATGATTGTATGCGACGTCGAGGGCGGGAAGCCACGAAGATTACCCTCTTCACCCGCTGCCAAGGCCACCTCGCGGTGGGCTTCGGCAAAGCGGGTAATGCTGTCGGCAAGCAGCAAGACATGCAGGCCCTGGTCGCGAAAATGCTCGGCGACGGCCATCGCTGTCCAAGCACAGCGACGACGAATCAGTGGCGATTGGTCCGAGGTGGCGGTCACAACAACCGAGCGCGCCATGCCCTGCGGGCCAAGAACCCGGTCGGTGAATTCGCGCAGTTCGCGCCCACGCTCGCCAATCAAAGCGATCACCACGACATCCGCAGTCACCCCGCGCGCAAATTTGGCCAAAAGCGAGGATTTGCCCACACCGGAACCCGCAAAAAGCCCGATCCGCTGACCGCGTACCAGCGGAAGCAGGGTGTCGAAAACCGCAACACCCGTGGCCAGCCGTTCGCCCAACCGCCGACGCGAGGCCGCAGCCGGCGCAGCCCCGCGCAGGGCACGGGCATGCGGGCCGCGAAACATCGGGCGGCCGTCCAGCGGTTTGCCGAACGGATCAATAATTCGGCCAATCCAACTGTCATCGGGCGCGATCTGAGCGCGACCGACCAATTCAACGGCATCGCCAATTGCCAATCCTTCGGCCGCGCTATCGGGCAGCACTGTCAGACCATCGCGGGCAATGCGCAGCACCTCTCCGCCGATGGTTCCGCTGTAGCCGCGGATTAGAACCCGATCCCCCAACCCGGTGCCATCGGACAGCCCACCGACGCGCAAGGTGCCACGACCGAGTTCGACAATGCGGCCAACGCGGCACGTAAGCTCTACCCCCGCAATTTCCGCCAGTAGTGAGTCAAAAATTCCAACCACGGGATTCTCCCTTTGTTCGCTGATTACTCTTTCTAAAGGAATCACCGTTAAGCCTTGATGAAGTGGATCGAGGGAGAAGCCCCGATGTTTGAAAAACTAGACGTGATCAGAATGGCACAGGCAATGGCGGCCCATGCAGGGACGCGGCAAGAAGCAATTGCGCGCAATGTCGCAAATGCCGACACGCCGGGTTACCGGGCGATGGACTTGCCAAACTTTGCCGCAACGTATCAGGACAGAGGCACCGAAATGCGTGCTTCGCGGTCCGGGCATCTCCGCACCGAAAGCCCGGCCATGTCCTTGCAGCCGCGGATTGCTGATGAAGCAGCGTCGCCCAATGGCAATACAGTCTCGCTGGAGGGCGAGATGGTGAAGGCCGTTGAGGTGCGTCAACAACACGACATGGCGCTGGCGATCTATCGCAGCACATCCGACATCCTGCGCGCCAGCCTTGGGCGGGGGAGATAAGCGATGAGTGATCTGTTGAAATCATTGTCGTTTGCGGCGTCGGGAATGGAAGCGCAGGCCATGCGGCTGCGGCATGTTTCCGAAAACATCGCCAACGCGGATACACCCGGCTATCGCCGCAAAACCATTAGTTTTCAGGACGAAATGGCTTCGGGTCTGGTAACAGCTGGCCCCGTGCGGCTGGACCGCAGCGAGCTTGTGAAAATTTACGACCCCGGCCACCCGTTGGCGGATGAAACCGGTCACTACGACGGCTCGAATGTCGATTTGGTGATCGAAATTGCTGACGCGCGCGAAGCGCAGCGCAGCTACGAGGCGAACCTCAAAATGTTCGATCAGGCGCGGCAAATGACGCAAAGCCTTTTCGAACTTTTGCGCCGATAGAGGAGACCCAGAATGGATGTCAGAACCTCTTTTGCAGCTCAGACCTACGCGCAGGCCCGCTCGGCTGCGGCTCCACAGCCGCAACCGGGAGGGGCTGCGTCCGGGTTTGCCAAGCTTGCAGGAAGTTTCGCCGAAACATTGGCGGCAGGCGAGCAAACCGCCAAAAATGCCATGACCGGGGGCGCCGATCCGCACGCCTTGGTGCAGGCTTTAGCTGCATCAGAGCTGGCGGTCGAAACTGCGGTGACGGTGCGCGACAAAGTAGTCGAAGCCTATCAGGAAATCCTGCGGATGCCGGTATGAGGGTGGGGCGATGAGTGAAAACGAAATCTACGACACACTGCGCCAGGGCCTTTGGATTGCGGTTCTGATGTCGGCACCGCTGTTGACAGTGGCACTTGTGGCGGGCGTGGCAGTTGGCTTGTTTCAGGCGCTGACGTCGGTTCAGGAGAACACGCTGACGTTCGTGCCCAAAGTCGGAGCGATGCTGGCGGTGTTTTGGGTCTCGATGTCTTTCATGACCTCGACGCTGGTGGCGTTCTTTACGGACCGAATAATTCCTTTGATCGCAGGCAGTTGACATGGACGCCGCAGGTTACACCACTCTAACCCGTCAATCCGGCCTGATGCGCGAAATGCAGGCTGTTGCCAACAATATAGCCAATATCTCGACCACGGGGTTTCGGCGCGAAGGGGTGATCTTTTCGGAGTATGTGAAGCGGCTGGAAGACGGTCCCTCGCTTTCCATGGCCAATGCTTCGGCCCGCAATGTTGATCTTAGCCAGGCCGGAATAAGCCAGACCGGCGGGGCATTTGATTTCGCCATTCAAGGCGAGGGGTTCTTTTTGATCGAAACCCCCGATGGCCAACGGATGACCCGCGCCGGCAGTTTCACGCCGTCGGCAGAGGGTGAACTGGTTAATCCTGATGGCTATCGCTTGCTTGATCAAGGCGGCGCGCCAATTTTTGTGCCTCCCGACGCGGGGCCCGTTGCCATGGCGCAAGACGGCACCCTTTCGGCGGGTGGCCAGCCTTTGGCTCGGGTTGGCCTCTGGATGCCTGCCAATATCACCGAACTACGCCATCAGGGCGGTACCTTGTTTTCCGCAACCGGCACGCTGGAGCCCATTGAAGGGGCGCAAATCCTTCAGGGCTATGTCGAGGAAAGCAACGTTAACCCCATTTCAGAAATTGCCAGAATGATCGAGGTCCAGCGTGCCTATGAACTGGGGCAGACCTTTCTGGACCGCGAAGATGAACGCGTGCGCGGCGTCATCCAGACGCTTGGCCGATAGGAGGCACTGATGAAAGCCCTGCAAATCGCCGCAAGTGGCATGGCCGCGCAACAGATGCGGGTTGATGTGGTGTCTAACAACCTCGCCAACATGTCGACCACGGGGTACAACGCCCGCCGCGCCGATTTTGCGGATCTGCATTATCAACAGCTTACCAGGCCCGGCACGGTGGCGGCCCAAGACGGCACGGTCTTGCCAACCGGAGTGCAGCTTGGCCTTGGGGTTCGGCCCACGGCCGTTTCAGTTGTCTTGGCGCAAGGCTCGCTTTCGGAAACGGGCGGCGATCTGGATATGGCCATTGAGGGCAGAGGTTATCTGGAGGTCACTCTGCCCTCGGGCGTTTCGGCCTATACCCGAGATGGCGCGCTTAAGCGCACCGGGGATGGGCTTATCGTCACGTCGGATGGCTATCAGGTGGCGCCCGGCATCACCATTCCGTCCGACGCGCGCAGCCTGTCGATCAACGCAGACGGCGAGGTTTACGCCTATTTCGTCGATCAGGTGCAGCCGCAACTTTTGGGGCAACTGAACATGGCTGGCTTTACCAATGAAAAAGGTCTGGAAGCCATGGGGTCGAACCTGTTTCTGGAAAGTCCGGCTTCGGGGCCAGCTTTGACCGGCACGCCGGGGCAAGATGGGCTGGGGACCCTGCGCCAGGGCTATCTCGAAGAAAGCTCGGTTGATGCGGTGCGTGAGGTGACGGAGTTGATCAAGGCGCAACGCGGATATGAGCTGAACGCAAAAGTGATTACAGCGGCGGATCAGATGCTTTCCGCAACCACGCAGGTGCGGTGATGCGTTTTTTGTTATTTCTTATGATGTTACCTGCCATGGCCGAGGCCGAAAGTCTGGTTGCCACCCGCACCATCCGCGCCCTTTCCGTTCTTTCGGAGCTAGATATGACGCTGGTTGCCGCCGATATTCCAGGTGCTTTGACCGATATTTCTGCCGCAACCGGACTTGAGGCGCGCGTAACACTTTATGCCGGGCGGCCAATCCGTTCGGCTGATCTGGGGCCGCCTGCAACGATTGATCGTAACCAGATTGTCCCACTTGCCTATGCCACCGGCACGATTCTGATCTTGACCGAAGGCCGCGCGTTGGCCCGTGGCGGCGTCGGTGACGTGATCCGAGTGATGAATATTGCTTCGCGTACCACTGTGACGGGCCGGATCGGCGCCGATGGTATGGTGCGTGTTGGCCCCAACCCTTAAAGGAATTATCCTATGCGCGCCTTGGTCCTATGCCTGTTGTTTGTTGCTGCCTGTGGTCGGCTTGAAGAGGTGGGCAAAGCCCCGGCTTTCTCGCCTTTGGAGGGGACTTACCAGCATCACGCGATGTATTCTAACCCCCTGCCCGAAGTCGCCGAACCTGATGGTGCGACGGATGCGTCTTCTTTGTGGACGGGCGGCCGATCTTCATTGTTCGGCGATCGACGCGCAGGACGACGCGGTGATATTCTGACCGTTGTGATCGAAATCGACGACAAGGCAGAGATTTCGAATTCCTCAGGTCGGACCCGAACCGGGACAGAAAGCATGAGTGTACCGTCTTTGTTGGGAATTCCGCAGCGATTGAACGAACAATTGCCAACGGGTGCCAGTCTAGCTGATGCCGTCAAGACCAATTCCTCGTCAAGCTTTTCCGGGGATGGTTCGGTGGCCCGCAAGGAAAAGCTTACCCTTCGTGTGGCGGCGACAGTAGTGGAAGAGTTGCCAAACGGGGTGCTGCGTATCGAAGGCCAACAAGAGGTGCGGGTGAATTTTGAACTGCGCGAACTGATCGTTTCAGGCTATGTGCGGCCGGCCGATATCTCGCGCCAAAACGAGATTACTTACGACAAGATTGCTGGCGCACGGGTGGCATACGGCGGACGCGGCCAGATCACCGATGTTCAACAGCCGCGCTACGGGCAACAAGTTGCCGATATCCTTTTGCCGTTTTGAGGGCCCATGATACGCAAAATTCTTCCAATCGTTCTGATCTTGATCGGGCTGGGCGCAGGCCTTGGTGCCGGAATATTTCTGCGCCCTACCCCTGAGCCCAGCGAAGAGCCCGTGGCCGAAGAGGTGCCGCCGGAGCTGCTGCCCGACTATGTGAAGCTGAGCAATCAGTTCATTATTCCCGTCGTCGAAAACGGAAAAGTGTCTGCCATGGTGATCATGGCGCTCAGTCTTGAAGTCAAGAAAGGGTCAACCGAAGCGGTTTATTCCATCGAGCCAAAACTGCGCGACGCCTTCCTGCAGGTCCTGTTCGATCATGCAAATTCTGGCGGCTTTCGCGGCTCCTTCACCGATGGATCAAACCTGATCATGCTGCGAAAAGCCCTGCTCGAGGTGGCGCAAAACGTGATGGGCGACGTGGTGTCAGACGTACTGATCGCCGACATAGCACGCCAGGACAGCTGACAACCAACATCGCGCATGTGATTGGGTGAGGCCTCTGGCCTCGCCTTTTTTTATGCGTAGCAAACTGCAAAAAACCGATGGCCATATCGGGCTTATCGCCGATAACCGTTCTTCTTCTGCAACCCCCGCAATGCTTCTGCTTGTCCGAAAGCAAATCGAGCGGAGGTTTGCGCTTCGATCCAAGTTGCGGTCTGGCGGGCAAGCGTCAGATTGATGTCTGCCCGTCGCGCCTCGGCCCAGCGCTGATATAGCAGATTGGCCTGTGCCGCAGCAATCAGCGGCAGATCAGACGTTTGTGGCACTTTCAGATCTGAAAGATGGTCCAGACTTTCTTGCCGGGCACGGGCCGCAGTTTCCAGATCAGCCAAACGCAATTCAAGAAGCAGATCCGTGATCTTTCCCAAGCGTCCCAATTGTTCACGTCGATTCATTTTCGCCCCTTTGCCCGTCGTCGCATGGCTTCGGCAAACCGAACTGCGGCCGCAACGGCGCGGTAATGCTCTGGCCTGATCTCTTGCCCAAGTTCGACCGACGCGTGCAACGCCCGAGCAGTGGGCGGATCGCGATGAATCGGCACGCCCGCCTCGGCAGCGCGCTCGCGGATTCGCGCGGCGATTTCATCAACCCCTTTTGCAACGCAAATTGGTGCCCGCTTGGCGGTGCGATCCCATTTAAGGGCAACCGCGTAGTGCGTCGGGTTAACGACAATCACATCGGCGGTAGCGACATCGGCCAACATCTTGTTTGTCGCAATATCATAGCCGCGCTGCCGTCGCTGCGCCTTGGCATGGGGATCGCCTTCGGAT